>CAYNLL010000337.1:0-4107 GCA_964398015.1 uncultured Opitutaceae bacterium
AGCCTCTCGAAGAACACGTTGGCGCGCGCCTCCTCGACCTGGTCGACCGAGGGGACCCGCTCGCGCCTGATCTTCAGGTTGGCGAACCGCACCATGCCCTGCAGCTTGTAGAGCTCGCGTCCGGAGACGAAGGTGATGGCGCGGCCCGACTTGCCCGCGCGCGCGGTGCGGCCGATGCGGTGCGTGTAGTCCTCGGCGTCGTTCGGCAGGTCGAAGTTGAACACGACCTCGAGGTCGTCGACGTCGAGCCCGCGGGCGGCCACGTCGGTCGCCACAAGGAATTCAAACGCCCTTCGCCGGAACTTCTCCATCACGCGGTTGCGCTGCATCTGGCTCAGGTCGCCGTGGAGCCGGTCGGTGGCGTAGCCGCGCGCGTGGAGGTGCTCGTCGAGCTCGTCGACCATCACCTTGGTGCTGCAGAAAATGAGGCCGTACCTGAAGTCATTGAGGTCGATGAGGCGCGTGAGGACGTCGATCTTGAACCTCCGGTCGACCTCGTAGTACACCTGGTCGACCTGGGGGGCGTTCTGCGCGTGCGACTCGATCTTGATCCACTCGGGGTCGCGCGAATAGCGGCTGATCAGGTCCTGGATGGCGCCCGGTATCGTGGCTGAGAAGAAGAGCAGCTGGCGCTCCTTCGGGACCGAGGAGAGGATGTGCTCGATGTCGTCCCGGAACCCCATGTCGAGCATGCGGTCGGCCTCGTCGAGCACCACGAGCTTCAGCCCGTCCAGCTTGAGGGTCCCGCGCTCCATGTGGTCCATCACCCTGCCCGGCGTGCCGATCACGATCTGGACGCCGGCCTCGAGCGCGCGGAACTGGCGCTCGTAGGACTGTCCCCCGTAGATTGGCACGACATGCAGGCCGCGCTTGAAGAGCAGCAGCTTGCCGGTCTCCTCGGCGACCTGCACCGCGAGCTCGCGCGTCGGGCAGAGGATGAGGCACTGGACCTTGCGCACCTGGGGTTTGGCCATCTCGATCGCCGGGATGGCGAAGGCCGCCGTCTTTCCCGAACCGGTGGCGGACTGGCCCACCACGTCGCGGCCCCGGAGGGCCACCGGGATGACAGCGGTCTGGATGGGGGACGCCTCCTCGTAGCCCAGCTTGTCCACGGCCTTCAGGATCTCGGGCGAAAGGCCGAGTGCGGCGAAGGGGCGTTTTTCCATTTGCCAGAGTGTGGCGGCGCGCCCGCGAGTGGCAGCTCTAATTTTGCCGCCGTAAAGGGTTGACGGTCTCGGAGGCCCCGCGCCAAGGCTTTGGGGCAAAATGGACGGGACCTCCTTTCTAAAGGGCTTGCTCGTTGGGTTTTCCATCGCGGCGCCGGTGGGGCCGATTGGCGTCCTGTGCATCCGGCGCTCGCTGGGCGACGGCCCGCGGGCCGGATTTCTGTCGGGGCTCGGCGCCGCCACGGCCGACGCCGCGTACGCCAGCGTCGCCGGGTTCGGCCTCACCGCGGTTTCGGGCTTTCTCGTGCGCTGGCAGTCCTGGCTCGGGCTGGGAGGCGGGGTCTTCCTCTGCTGGCTCGGCGTCCGGTCCTTCCTGAGCCGGCCGGTGGAGGGACCCGCACCCGAGGGGGCGATCCGCCTGTTCCCTGCCTACGCGTCCACCCTTCTGCTCACCCTCTCGAATCCGGCGACGCTCCTCTCGTTCATCGCCGTCTTTGTGGGCCTCGGGCTCGGCCCCTCGGCGGACAGCCGCGCGGCCGCCTCCCTTGTGCTCGGCGTGTTCCTGGGCTCGGCCGCCTGGTGGCTGGCCCTGAGCCTTGGCGTGGGGCTCCTCCGGCGCCGCGTGGGACCGGGGCTGATGCGGGCCGTGAACGGCGCGTCCGGGTGCATCCTCGTGGCCTTTGGCGTCTACGCCATCTGGCGGTCGCTGCGCTAAGAGGGATGGCCTTGCCTACGCCGGGGCCAGAGGACAGGTTGTGCCCCGGCCGACGCAGCGCCGCGCCATCCACGCACACGAATGAACCGCCCCTCCCTGCGGGTCCTGCACCTTGAGGCAAACGACGCGGACTACGAGCGGGTCCGGCGCCACGCCGAGACCGCGGCGATCGGCCTCAGGCTTGAGCGGGCGGCAAGCCGCGCGGAATATGAGGCCGCCCTGAAGCGGGCGGACGTGGACCTGATCCTGGCCGACGACGGCATTCCTGGCTTCGGCGGCTTGGAGGCCCTCGAGGCGGCGCTTTCCGAGCTGCCCGGCGTGCCGTTTGTCGTCGTCAGCGGCTCGATCGGCGAGGACCGCGCGGCCGAGTTCCTGGTCCGCGGGGCGCGCGACTTCGTCCACAAGGACCGGCTGGAGCGCCTGCAGGTCGCGGTCGCTCGCGCCGCGGCCGATCACGCGCAGCACGGGCCGACGCCCGGCGCCGAGGCGCTCGAGGCCCAGCAGATGGCCTTTGTCGGCCGGCTCGCGGGAAGCGTCGCGCACGAGTTCAACAACCTGCTCACCATCATCTCGGGCTACGTGAGCATGCTGCTCGACAAGGAATCGCTACCGCCCCCGACGAGCGAGGCGCTCAAGCGCGTCTACATCGCCAGCCGACAGGCGACCGGCCTCGTCCGCCAGCTGCTGCTCTTCAGCCGCGAGGAGAGGCCGCGCATGGCCGTGGTCGACCTTAACGCCGAGGCCGGCCTCATGGCATCGATGCTGCGCAGGGTCCTCGGAGGGGCCGTCGTGGTCGCCTTCGAGCCCGCCCCCGGTGCGCCGCGGGTCTGTGCCGACGTGGGCATGCTGGAGCAGGCCGTCTTGAATCTCGCGGACAACGCGCGGGACGCGATGCCGCGCGGCGGGAAGCTGACCCTCACGGTCAGCGCGGGCCCGTCGGGCGCCGCAGCGCAGGCCGGCGTCCCCTCGCCGGCCAATGACGGGGACGCCTGCCTCACGGTGCGGGACACCGGATGCGGCATCCCGGCCGAGAACCTTCCCCTGCTCTTCAGGCCCTTCTTCACGACAAAGGCGGGCGGGCGCGGCACGGGCCTCGGCCTGGCGACCGTGCAGGACATCGTGAGGCGCCACAACGGCTCGGTCCGGGTCGAGTCCGAGGTGGGAGCGGGGACGGCGTGTCACCTCCACCTCCCCCTCACGCAGGAGCCGCTTTCCGGGGAGCCGGAGTCCGGCGCCTCCAGGACGGAAAGGGAAGGCAGACGCACCATCCTTCTCGTCGAGGACGAGGCTGCCGTGCGCGAGTTTGCCGCCGCGGTGCTCCAGCAGGACGGCTATGGAATCCTCCAGGCAAAGTCCGCCGAGAGCGCCCTCGAGGTGTGGAAATGGCACTCCGAGCGGATCGACCTTCTCCTGACGGACGTGGTGCTGCCGGGCGATTTCTCGGGCCCGCAGTTAGCCGAGAGGCTCAAGGCGCAGAAGCCCTCCCTCAAGGTGGTGTTCGCGACCGGCTACGACCGGGACGTCGTCAGCTCTCTTTCCAAGGACGCAAGGCAGCTCAACGTGCTCAACAAGCCGTACACGCCGCGGACCCTCCTGAAGACCGTGCTCGAGGCCCTGGCCTAGGCCCCACTCTCTATTGGACTCCGGCGCGCGCCGCCTCTACTTTGCTGGGCCCCGATTTTCGCCCTACCCCACGAAAACGCTGCATGCCTCGATCCCAGCACCGCCGAAACCCAGGCAGCCTGGTCCGCCCCGGCGGCGGTTGACAGCAAAACCGCCCCCGGATTCCTTCACAGCCCATCGCCTCTTCCCCATCGGGACGGGCGCGCAGCCTGCCCCTAGGTAACCCTCCCTTTGCCGACCTCCTCCCTGCACCCCATTCCAGAAGTGATGTTCGCGTTTCTCGATTTCCCGACAGCAGCGCTCGTGGCGGTCGGCCTCTGCGGCTGGATCGCCGCGTGCGTCCTCTACGTCCGCTCGCGCAGGCCCTCCGGCCCCACGGCGCCGCCTGTGCCGGCCGTGGCCGCGACCGACCCCGTGGACAAGGCGAAGCTTGAGAACTACGAGCTCATCCTGGACACGCTCGACCGGTCCAACATCCTGCTGTGGTGGGCGCATGTGACGCTCAAGGGAACGGAGTACGACTGGAGGATAAGGACGCCCCCGCAGCTCCATGACAACCCGCTCTACCGCCTCGCCGCCCTGGCCGACCAGGGCGGCCTCTGG
>CAYNLL010000338.1:0-4083 GCA_964398015.1 uncultured Opitutaceae bacterium
GGCGCGCGCCGGAGCCCCCGGGGCTCAGCGCAGGACGACGAAGGCCGCTTGGACGTCGAAGGCGACGTTGCCGTCCTCGACGATCGCCGCGCGAAGCTGGAGCTTTGCCTTGCCGTAACGGGCGAGGGCCTCCTTTAACTCGGCGATCGCGGCCTGGGCTGGGCGCTCGCAGATTGCTCGGAGGTCGCCGATCACCGGACGGCGGTAGGCCGCGCGGCTTTCCTTGACGACGATGTGCCAAACCGGCTTCTCGGTCTTCTTCTCGTCCTTCATGAGCTCCCACACGACGCCGTAGCCGGCCAGCGTCGCCAGCGCGACGAGGCTTCCGCCAAAGGCGGTGTTCAGCGAATTCTTGTTCTGCTCCTTCGGGGCGGTGAGGACGAGCGCTCGCTCGTCGCTGACCTCGACTCCGACGCCCATCGCTTTCGCGAGCGGAATCATCTCGTGAAGAAACAACTCAAGCGCTGGAACCTTGACTGACTTCATCGTGCCGCAGGCTGGATGAATAATCGCCCCACGTCAAAGCCGGCGCGTCCTTTACGCATGATTATTGCAAGTGGGTTCGTAACAATTTGCTATTAAATCCCATAGGAATTTTTCAGCTGCGAGGCGGCTGAAATCCCCTCTCTGGCGGCGCGCCCGCTGGCGAGTCGCGCCGAAACGAACCCGGGTCTTCTTCCGGCAGGCTGACCGGGCTTGCCGCATGCCCTGAGGCCGTTTGAGTGGCCCCATGGCAAAAGCCGATGAGCCCACGATCATCTTCTCGATGATAGGCGTCTCGAAGAAGATCGAGCGCAAGGAGATCCTGCGCGACATCTCGCTGTCATTCTACTTCGGGGCCAAGATCGGTGTTCTCGGCTTCAACGGATCGGGGAAATCGTCGCTTATGCGGATTCTGGCGCTGCGCGACACCGACATCGAGGGACGGGTGCACATTGAGCCGGGCTACGAGGTCGGGCTCCTCGAGCAGGAACCCCAGCTCGCCGCGGGGAGGACCGTTCGCGAATGTGTCGAGGAGGGCGTGAAGCACCTGACCGACCTGGTCGGGGCCTACGACGCGACATGGGACGAGCTCAACACGGCGCCGGACGATGCCTCCAAGGAGGTCATCATGAACCGCCAGGGAGAGCTCCAGGAGAAAATTGACGCCCTCGGAGCATGGGACGTGAGCCCTCAGGTTGAGATGGCGATGGACGCCCTGCGCTGCCCGCCAGGGGACCAGAGGGTAGACCATCTCTCGGGAGGGGAGCGACGCCGGGTCGCGCTCGCGCGCCTTCTGCTGCGCAAGCCCCCCATCCTTCTTCTCGATGAGCCGACCAACCACCTAGACGCGGAAAGCGTCCAGTGGCTGGAGCAGCACCTTGCGCGCTATGACGGGACGGTGATTGCCGTCACCCACGACCGGTACTTCCTCGACAACGTGGCCCAGTGGATCCTCGAGCTAGACCGCGGGCACGGCATCCCGTGGAAGGGGAACTATTCGTCGTGGCTCGAGCAGAAGCAGAAGCGATTCGCGGTGGAGCAGCGCACGGAGGACCGCCGCCAGAAGGCGATGGCGCGCGAGCTCGAATGGATCCGCAAGTCTGCCACGGCGCGGCGCGTGAAGTCCCAGGCGCGCATCACCGCCTACGAGTCGATGCTGAAGGAGAACGTGGCGGAAAAGGAGAGGGACTACGAGATCCTGATTCCGGCGGGTCCGAGGCTGGGCACGCTTGTCGTCGAGGCAAAGGGCCTATCGAAGACGTACGGGGAGAACCTCATTTTTGAGAACCTCTCCTTCTCCCTGCCCCCCGGGGGCATCGTCGGGGTGATCGGTCCGAACGGCGCCGGCAAGACGACGCTCTTCCGCCTGATTACGGGAGCGGAGAAGCCGGACGGCGGGACGCTCAGGGTCGGCGAGACCGTGAAGATCGCCCATGTGGACCAGTCGCGCGACTCCCTCCCGGGCGAGTCGACAATCTACGAGGCGATCAGCGGCGGCGAGGAGATCCTCCGGATGGGGACCCGCGAGGTGAACGCCAGGGCGTATTGCGCGCAGTTTGGATTCACGGGCCCCGACCAGCAGAAGAAGGTGGGCATCCTTTCGGGAGGGGAGCGCAATCGCGTCCACCTCGCCCGCCTGCTAAAGACGGGCGCCAACCTGATTCTCCTCGACGAGCCCACGAACGACCTGGACATCAACTCGATCCGCGCGATCGAGGAATCTCTCGAGAACTTCGCGGGCTGCGCGGTGGTCGTATCCCATGACCGGTGGTTCCTCGACAGGGTGGCAACCCACATCCTCGCCTTTGAGGGCGAGAGCACGGCTCATTGGTTCTCGGGAAACTACTCGAGCTACATGGAGGATTTCAGGAGGCGCCGCGGCAAGGACGCCGACCAGCCGCATCGGATCAAGTACAGGCGCCTGACGCGGTCCTGACAGGCCCGCGGTCAGGGCCCCTGCGGGGGAAGGCGGACAAGGGCGGCGAACATCGCCTCGAGTCGCGGGACGTCGACAGCCCTCACGACGGTGACCTCGGGCTCGCCGAGCCCCGGCCCGCCTCCCGCGGGCCAGCTGAGCGTTGACCCATAGGCCGGCCCGTGGTCGATGACGACGTCCATCGAGAGCTTGTCTGAACGCTTCACGATGGACGGCTCGAGAAGGACGGCCGACGCCACTTCGTCCCACATCGGGAACCCGAGCTGCGCGAACTTTGAGACATAGGCCGAGGCGGGCGAGTTGGAGCCGGACGTCGCGCGGCGCAGCACCTCGGCCGTGAACTTCGTGTCCACCGTCGCGTCCGTGGGGACGACGACAATGTTCTTCCATCCGGCGTGGAGCATCATCTTCGCGGCCTCTGGGTCCCACCTCGAGTTGAACTCGACGCGCGGGTTGTTGACAAACTGCATAGCGAACTCGTCGCGCGAGGAGGCGTCCGGGTTGAAGCTTCCCCCCATGATGATGAGACCCTTCGCGAGCGCCGCGCAGCCCTCGTCCATGTGCGCGGCCAGCGCCAGGTTCGTGAATGGCCCCAGGGCGAGGATCGTGACCTGCCCGGGGTATTCGTGGAGCTTGCGGACGATGAAGGCGGCCGCCGGTTCAGGGGACGGCTTTGTCGTGGGTTGCCCCTCCTCCAGGGGGGGCACGACGTCCGCGGCGTGGTAGTGGGGCCTGTTCACCGTGTTGTAGTCGGGCCACACGTCCATCCACGCCCCCTTGTAGGCGAGCTTGCCGTAGAGCTTCTCCCAACGCCTGGTCTCCTCCTCGCTGTTGATCAGGGGATAGGTGGCGCCCTGGAGGACAGGAATGTCCTTTCGCCCGATCAGTTCCAGCATGCGGAGCGTGTGCGCCACATTCTCCTTCTGCCATCCGTCGCCGCTTTCTATCGTCACTCCAAGCACTTCCACGTCGGGGGATTGCACAACCATGAGGATCGACTGGAGGTTGCTCCCTCCGGGTCCGAAGGCATCCTGGTCGATGATCACCTTCCCCTTGGGCTCCGCGGCGCAGGCAATGGCGCCGGTCATCAAAAGGGCGAACAGCAGCCGGCGTTTGGATCCTGTGGTCATTCGATTTCCGAGCAGGCTATATGCCAACGAAGCCCTGCGAGGAATGCGGCGACCAACTGCCCGAGAACCGATGGATTCTGTTCATGCTGGATGAAGCCTTCAGCGAGCTTCCACATTGTTACAGGAAAGAACTTGAAGAGGGTTGCAAGATTCCGCGTGATGGCCTGCCTGACGCTTGGCTCTGGATCCGATGCGAGCTCAGCAACCCGCTTCACCGCCACGTCTGCGCCAGACGGCTGCTGGCACAGGATGAACAATTGCGACACAGCATTGGCTCGGAGCATCGGCCCTGATTTTGGATCGGTGGACCGGGAAAGCCTCAACGCAACCTCGCGAAGCGTAGCCAAGGCTTCGGCGGGGATTTCGGCCTCGGTTCTCTGGGCGAAATCGAGGACTGCGAGCGCTCCGTTACTGAGTACGCCCCGAGATGTTCGGAGAACCTTCTCGTCCGCCTGGCCATGCTCGGCGTCGGCAATCGACGCGGCCAGTTGTCGCAATTCGCTGACTGCATCGGATATATCTTTGATCTCCTGA
>CAYNLL010000339.1:0-4059 GCA_964398015.1 uncultured Opitutaceae bacterium
ATGAAATCCAGTACGGCGACGTGAGATCCCAGCAACACGTCGGGAACGATGGTTTTGTCCAGCAAGCCCGCGGGCGCCTTGCCCTTGTTCATGGGATCTTCGTGCGGCCCGATGTAGAAATACGGCCATCCGTAGAAGCCGCCTTCCTGAATATGCGTGAAGTAATCCGGCACCAGGTCGTCGCCCAGCGCGTCGCGCTCGTTGGTCGCGGTCCAGAGGACGCCGGTCGCCCGGTCGACGCCGATCCCGACGCCGTTGCGGATGCCGGTGGCGAACGCGCGCAGGGGCACGCGACCCTCGGGGTCCGTGACGAGGATGTTGGCGCGGTTCGTCTCGGCGCCCCACGCCGCGCCGAGGCCGTGCCCGGCCTCCCAGAGGCGGACCTCCTCGGGGCTCCTCTTCTCCATGCCCTGGGCGACGTTGGAGCCCGAGCCCACGGAGATGAACATGCGCGCGCCGTCGTTGGAAAACGCGACGTCGCGGGTGGTGTGGCCGCCCGTGCCGTCGGCCAGGTGCGGGACCACCGTCTGCGCGGGGCCCGCCGCCTTCAGGTCCCCGCTGTGGTAGGGAAAGCGGACGACCGAGTTGTTGTTGGCGACGTAGAGCCACTGCGGCTCGCCTTCCACGGGGAAGAAGGCGATGCCGAACGGGCCGGTCAGGCCTTCGGCGAAGACCTGGTTGACGGCGGGTGCGTCGGCGCCGTCCTCCGCGCGCATCACGACGATGCGGCCCGCGTTGGTCTCGGCGATGAAGATGTCCCCGTTGGGGGCGACCCTCAGCAGGCGCGGCCCCCTGAGGCCCGTGGCAAACGGGCGGACCGTGAACCCCGGCGGCACCGAGAGCGCGGCGTCCGCCGGGCGGGCGACCACCTTGGGCCCGTTTCCGGCCGACACCGTGGCGTAGGGCGCGGGCAGCTGGGAAAGCACCACGGAGTGCTGGACGCCCGGGGCGTCGTTGTGCCAGTCGCCGCTGTCGCCAGCCGCGGGTACGGCGACGGCCGGCGCTCCCGCCGCGGAGGCCTCCGGGGCCGCGAGGGTCGACAGGAACGCGATCAGGTCCTGCCGGTCGCCCGCGCCGGGGACGGCGAGCGGCATGGCCGTGCCCGGGACCTGGACGGCCGGGCCCGAGAGGAAGCGGTCGAGCGTCGCCGCGTCCCAGGCGAGCCCCGAGGCGGACAGGGCCGCCGTGTAGTTGAAGTTCTGCAGCGAGGCGGCGCGCCGGCCCACGACGCCGACCAGGCCCGGGCCCTGCCCCGAGATCGCCTGGCCGTCCGGGCCCGCGACGGTCGCGTGGCAGAGGGCGCAGTTCTGCAGGAAGTACGCCTTGCCGCGGCCGGGGTCGCCGGCGCCCGGCTCCGCCCATGCGGTCGAGATCAGGAAAAGGAGGAGGCCGCCTCTGGCGAGGGATTCGGGGAGTGGGGGCATAGGGGTGTCGTGTTGAGGGCGGGTTGCGGGCGTGCGGCGCGACGCGGGCTCAGCGCAGCTCCTTCAGGAGGAACGTGAAGGCGAGCGCGTTCATGTAGGCGCGCTCCTCGTTGTTGGCCGCGCCGGCGTGGCCCCCCTCGATGTTCTCGTAGTAGGCCACCTCGTGGTGCTGCGCCTCGAGCTCGGCCGCCATCTTGCGCGCGTGGCCGGGGTGCACGCGGTCGTCCCGGGTGGAGGTCGTGATCAGGATGGGCGGGTAGCTCACCCCGTCGCGCGCGTTCTGGTACGGCGAGTAGCGGCTGATGTACGCCCACTCGGCGGGCACGTCGGGGTCGCCGTACTCGCCCATCCAGCTCGCCCCGGCCAGGAGGTGGCTGTAGCGGCGCATGTCGAGGAGCGGGGACTGGCACACCACAGCGCCGAAGAGGTCGGGCCGCTCGGTGAGCATGACGCCCATCAGGAGGCCCCCGTTGCTCCCGCCCATGATGCCGAGGTGCTTGGTTGTCGTCACCTTCCTGGCGATCAGATCCTCGGCGATGGCGATAAAGTCGTCGTAGGCGTTCTGGCGCTTCTCCTTGACGGCGGCCTGGTGCCACGCCGGGCCAAACTCGCCGCCGCCCCGGATGTTCGCGAGCACGTAGGCCCCGCCGCGCTCGAGCCACGCCGAGCCGATGCCGGGGCTGTACGCCGGGGTCATCGAGATCTCGAAGCCGCCGTAGCCGTAGAGCAGGGTGGGTGTCGCGCCGTCGGCCGCGAGGCCCTTTCGCGAGACCTGGAAGTACGGCACGTGCGTGCCGTCCCTCGACACGGCCTCGTGCTGCGAAACCTCCAGGCCCTCCGCCGAGAAGAACGAGGGGAGCTGCTTCAGGAGCTCGCGGTCCGAAGCGCCTATCGTGCCGAGGAAGAGGCTCGATGGCGTCAGGAAGTCGCTGACGTACAGGAAATAGGCATCGGACTCCGGCTCGACGCCGTCCGCGGAGATCGTGCCGAACTCCGGGGCCGGCAGCGGCACGCGCGACCAGGTCCCATCCGCCGCGGGCGTGAGGACGTAGAGGCGGTTGCGGACGTTATCGAGCTCGTTGACGATGATGTGGCCGAGCGTGGAGCTCACGTCGGCGAGCGCGACGCGGGGGCCCGGGTGGAAGAGGACGGCGAAGTCGCGCCCTCCGGAGAGGAACTTGTCCCACGGGATGGCGAGCAGCGCGCCCGCGGGGTAGGTCCTGCCGCCGACGGACCAGTCCGTGCGCAGGGTCACCGTCAGCTTGTCGCGGAACGTGCCGATCCCCGCGTCCGCGGGCACCTCGATCCGCACCAGCTTGCCGTCCTGGACCAGGTAGTGCTCCGTGGAGGTGAAGAAGGCGATCACGCGGTCCACGAACTCCCGGTGGAACCCGGGCTCGTCGTCGACGGAGGCGCTGGAGGAGACGTCCCCCTTCTGCCCCTCGAAGACGACGCGCGCCTCGGAGAGGGGCGTCCCGCGCCGCCACTCCTTCACGATGCGCGGGTAGCCCGAGTCCGTCAGCGAGCCCGCCCCGAAGTCGGCGCCCACGTAGACGCTGTCGCGGTTGCGCCAGGTGACCTCGCTCTTGCCCTCGGGAAGCGCGAAGCCGTCCCTGACGAACGCCTTGGCCTTGAGGTCGAACTCGCGCACGACGATGGCGTCGCCGCCCCCGCGCGAAAGGAAGACGAGGCCGCGGTCGTACTCCGGGTAGCAGAACTGGACGTCCTTCCACACCCAGTTCTCCTTCTCCGCGGCGGCGAGTGCGTCGACGTCGATCACGGTCTCCCAGGACGGGTCCTTCTTGCGGTACTCCTCGAGCGTCGTCCTGCGCCAGAGGCCGCGCACGTGCTGGGCGTCCCTCCAGAAGTTGTAGTAGTACGGGCCCCGCTTGGAGACGTACGGGATGCGCTCGTTCGAGTTGTAGACCGAGAGCAGCCGCTTGTGGATGGGGTCGAAGTCGGGGGACGCCTCGAGCGCCTTCTGCGTCACGGCGTTCTGGGCCCGCACCCAGTCGAGCGCCTTCTCGCCGCCCACGTCCTCCAGCCACTGGTTGGGGTCGCTCCCGGCAACCTGGGCCAGGGAAAGGAGGGGCGAGAGCAATCCCAGCGAGACGAGGGAGGCTATTTTCATTTTCGCCAAGGTGCGCGGGAGTTCGCCGTTGGCAAGCTCACCCGCGGGTTCCACCCCCGGGCCCCGTTCGGCTTGCCGGACGCCGGAAGTGTGCACATCTTGCCGCAGCATGAGACTACCCCTCATCGGTTTCATCGTCCTCGGCCTCGTCGCGCGCGGCCTCGGCGCCGCCCAGGACCCAGAGGCCTCGGAGCACGGGGCTCCCCCGGGCTTCCACTCCCTCGCCATCGGCGACCCCGCGCCCGACTTCAAGCTCCTCGGCGTCGACGGAAAGACCTACAGCCTGGCGGATTTCGGCGACGCGAAGTACCTGATGGTGATCTTCCTCTCCAACCACTGCCCGGCGTCGCACGCCGCCGAGACGCGCTTCATCCCCTTCGTCGCGGGCCTCAAGGGAAAGGGGGTCGCCGTCGTCGCCATCAACCCCAACAGCCTCGCGGGCCTTCGCCTCGAGGAGCTCGGCTACAGCAAGTACAGCGACAGCTACGACGAGATGAAGCTCTA
>CAYNLL010000340.1:0-4052 GCA_964398015.1 uncultured Opitutaceae bacterium
TACCTCCTTGCTTGCGTCGAGCGACCCGAGAAAGAGCCTTGCGCCGAGGACGCAGGCGGAGAGGAGGCCCACCGGACCCACGGCGACAAGGTCGAGGGCGCCGTCGTCCACGCGGGCGTGGGGCGCGATCTTCGCATGGTTGCCGTACTGGTCGGAATTCGCGACCGCGATGAGGAGGATCTCCAGGGTCTCCCGGTGCGCACCCGCGGTCACCTGGCAGCGCTCGCTCTTGCGGCTGAGGAACGCGCTGAGCGCCGTCCTCGCGTAGGCCGGGAGGCCGCGGCGGGTGAGGCGGTTGAAGCGGCGCCCCACCTCGGCGTCTAGGCCCATGCCCATGGCATTTACAAAGGGGATCCCGTTGGCGGTTCCCGTGTCCAGTTCCGCGACGCGGCCGGAGGCTCCCGCGGCGAGTTCGAGCGCGTCGGCGAGCCGTGTGGGGATCCCCAGATGCAGGGCGAGCCCGTTGCCGGAGCCGCAGGGCACGAGGGCCATCGCCCCCGTCGTGTGCACGAGGGCCTGCGCGACCTCGTTCACGGTCCCGTCCCCGCCCACGGCGACCACCCGCTGGCAACCCGCCGCGATCGCGTCCCTGGCGAGCTCCGTCGCGTGGCCGGGGCCCTCCGTGCAGACGAGGTCGGCGTCAAGCGCCCTTGAGGAGATGAACTCGCGCAGCGCGGGCAGGATCGGCGCATTGCGGCGGGGGCGCCCCGAGCGTGGATTGAAGACAAAGCGCAGTTTCATCGGACGGAAGCGGAGAGTCCCGCGTTCGGCTCGGCGGCGGCGCCCCCGAGGTGCGCCATCACCTGGTTTGCGATGGCCCTGGCCGCGTCGGGCCGGGCGAGGGGCCCAAGTGCCGAATGCCACGCGGCCCAGCCGCGGCCCCGGTGGGCAAATGCGCCTCTGAGCGTCTCGATGACGGCTTCCGGTGTGGTCGCGAGCGCGCCGGCCCCGTGGCGCAGAAGCAGTTCGCAGTTGCCCTCCTCCTGGCCCGGCACGACCTGGTTGACGACCATCGGGCACCGGGCCGCCACGGCCTCCTGCGTGGTGGCGCCGCCCGCCTTGCTGACGACGACGTGGTGGGTCATGAGGAGCCTGGGGATCTGGTCGGTCCAACCCAGGATCGTGGCCTTGCGGCGGCGCTTCTCGGAGGCCGCGGTGAGCATGCGGCGCAGCGCCTCATCGCGCCCCACCGTGCAAGTGACATCCCAGCCTTCCTGCTCCAGGAGAAGGCGGGCCGTCGCCTCTGCGTTTCGCGTCCCTGAATTGACGATGTAGAGGACACTGGGGGCCGCTCCCTCCTCCAGCGGAGGGCGGGTGAGGATCCCCTCGTTCCTCCTGAAGAACGGGGCCACCGGGAACCCGGTCACGTGAATCTTCTCCGCGTCTACCCCCGCGTCCCTCATCACCTGCGCCGAGTCCTCGTTCGGGACAAACCAGCCGTCGCAGCCCGGGCGCCACCAGATCGAGTTGATGCTGATCGAGTCGGTGACGACGTTGAAGTGGGGCGTGCTGAAGCGGCCCGCGCGCTCCAGGCGCTTCAGGAGCGGCGCGTAGGCGGGAAAGGTGCTGCAGATTGCCGCCGGCCGCTCCTGCTCGATGACCGCCTCGAGCATCCTCGACTGGAGCCAGAGCATCCGGGAGCTGCGCGTCATGAAGCCCGGCCGGTCCATCCACGCGTAGACGTACCGCCAGAGGCGCGGCGTGCCGTTGATCGCGGCCAGGTAGGCCCTGCGGACGACGGCGTTTAGCCTGGGGCAGGAGAGGGCGAAGATGTCGACCACCAGTGCGGTGCCGGCGGCCTCGTCGTTGAATGCGGTTTCAAGGGCCCGTGCCGCGGCGTTGTGTCCCTCCCCATAGCCCGCCGTCATTATGAGGATGCGGGGCTGCATCGTCAGGCGGGGACGGGAGCCGGTCCCGCCGCCGCGTGCGCCACTCCGGCCAATTCCTCGAGGTCGCGCTCAAAGCGGGCGATGACCCTCTCCCACGACTGCACCTCGACGGCCTCGCGGGCGGCCAGACGCAGCCGGCCCCTTAAGGGCGCGTCGGTCGCGAGCCTCACCGCCGCGCCGACAAGCGCGTCCGGCCGATCGCAGGGCACGCAGAGCCCGCTTTCACCGTCCCTGACCAGCATGCGCGCGGCGGCGTAGTCAAAGCCCGCGACGGCGAGCCCGCTCGCCATAGCCTCGGTGAGGACGTTGCCGAAGGTTTCCGTCACGCTCGCGTGAATGTAGACGTCGGCGGACGCATAGTAACGCCCGATCTCGTCGCGTGAGAAGAAGCCCGCAAAGACGTAGTCGGGGCGCAGCCTCATGAGCGAGCGCTTGAGGGGCCCCTCGCCCGCGAGGACGAAGCGGCAGGAGGGGTTCGCCTCCTTCATCGCAGCGAACGCGCGGAAGAGCAGAGGATAGTTCTTCTCCGCCGCCATCCTGCCGACGTGGATCACCACCGGGTCGCCGGGTGCGGCCTTCCATTCGGAGCGCAGGGCGCTGGAGCGCCTCTCGGGCTGGAACTGGCGCGTGTCCACGCCCCGCGAGAGCACGGCCAGGTTCCTGAAGCCCATCCCCGAAAGCTCGCCGCAGAGCTGTGAGGTAGGGGCGAACGTCCTTAGCGTCAGGTTGTGCACGTATCGCAGCCAGGCCAGCGTGACGCTTTGCAGGAGCGAGGCCTTGTAGTGCCTGGCATACGCATGGAAGTTGGTGTGGAAGCTGGAGGTCACCGGGATTCCCAGTGAACGGGCGGCCTTTATCGCGGATAGTCCCAGGGGACCCTCGGTGGCCACGTGGACGAGATCGGGGCGGTCGGCCGTCCAGGCCCTCCTGAGCCGGCGACCCGCGGGCAGCCCCATGCGCAGCAGCGGATACCCGGGTATGGGGAGTCCGGCCATCATCTCCTGCCTGTAGCTGTGCCGGGACTTGTGGGCCGCGATGTCGCTCCTGCGCGGCCGGTATACCGCAACCGAATGTCCTCGGCGCCCCAGCTCGTCGGCGATGACGCCGAAGGTCATCGCCACGCCGTTGATCTCCGGCGGGAATGTTTCGGTTACGATCGCGAGTTTCACGGGATGCGTGGTTTACGCATTCCAGTATGCACGCCCTGCGTGCCGAAAATGTGCCGAAAAGGTTACGATTTGGCCACGTCGGGACCCGGAGCCTGGGCCGGGAGGGCCACGCAGCTGTACATCGTGCGACCCCCGGAGTACGCCGTCGTTCCCGTGACGAAGATCTGGTGCCGCCCCGACACAAAGGGGGTACCCGCGGCAAGCTTCTGAGCAAGTCCGGCCTCCTTTTCGACCCCGGCGACCCATTCGGGGTCGGATGCGAGGACATAGAGGCTTCCTGCAGGGGCGAACAGGACGGAGAAGGCGATCGCGGGCCCGCCCCGGAAGCCGAGTGCCGGGACCGGCGAAGGCGCGCAGATGCCGGCCGCCGCGCCGATCGGAGGGGGCTGCGAGGGGGCCTCGGCGGCCTGGGCCTGCCTCACCTCGAGTTTGATCATCCGCGCCACGGATTCGGGGCCGGAGTCGCCCAGCACCGAGCTCACCCAGTCGAGCAGAAGGTTGCGCACCGCGTTCAGGTCCGGCGCCTTCGCGATCGGCTCGATCCCGCCGCTCTTGTGGATGGCCTTTACCAGGGTCGAGACCTCCTTGAGGTACACGTTCTTCTGGGCGTCCGGGATGTAATACATCACGACCAGGTGGACGGGATTGCCGTCCGGGGAATCATAGGCGATTCCAGGAGAGGACCACCCGATGGCGCAGAAGAGATCTCCCTCCTGTCGCCGGCCGCGCACGTGGGGGACCGCGACGCCGAGCCCTATCCCGGTGTTGCATTCCTTCTCGCGCAGGGTGATCTCCTCGCCGGCGTCCAGGCCGGACTCGATGTTCGGATTGGCGTCAAGGATCCGAGCGAGGAACGCGAGAACGCGCTCCTTCCCTGCGCCCTCGGGCAGCTCGAAGAGTCGCCCGTCCTGGAGTGCGGTGAGAATACTGCGCATAAATTAGTCGGTGCCGAACCGCCTGTAGAACCAAGTCTTAGCAAGATGGGTGAGGGCGC
>CAYNLL010000341.1:0-4042 GCA_964398015.1 uncultured Opitutaceae bacterium
TAGTCGATGCGGGCCTCGTCGTAGTCCGGGCCGAACTTTGGCGCCGTCTCGTTCAGGGTCACATCGACGTCCTGTCCGAAGGGGTTGAACGGCGAGCCCGCGGGCAGCACCAGGTTCCCGGCGAAGACGCCGTAGCCGGTGTTGTTCACGGTGCGGCTTGCGGTGGCGTCGACGCCCACCTGCAGCCACGGGAACACGTCGTAGGTCGCCGAGCCGTAGAGGGACATGCCCTGCTCCCGCCTCCCGTAGGGATAGTCGATGCTGTTGGGCGAGTCGGTCAGGCCCCCGCCGGGCGCCTGGAAAAGCGCCAGGCTCTGGAGGCCCTCGCGGGACGTGAACGCCCCCACTCCTCCGCTGCCGTCGGACCCGGGCGCCACGGACGTGTTCAACGGCGTGCCCGGGCCGAAGAGGGGCGTTCCGTTGGCGCTGGCGACATTGGGCGTCGCCCGGTAGAGCTCGCCCTGCACCTCGGGGTGGGCCGCGAGGTTGGCGCGGATGTAGCCCAGGTCGGACTCGGTCGGCGGGCTCACCTGAGTGAACGTGACGTTCAACCGCACCTGCAGCGCCCCCCCCAGGAGGGTTTCGCCGTGGAGCAGAGACGCCGTGGACTGCGGGGCGTTGAAACCGGCCAGGGCGTTGGTGTAGGTCGTGGTCAGTTCCGTCGTGTTCACGTTGGGGCGCAGCACGATGTTGATCACTCCCCCGACGGGGCTTCCGCTGTACAGGGCCGAGGCCGACACGGGAAGCACCTCCACCCTCTCGATCAGGTTGATCGGGATCACGTTCACGTCGGGTTGCGGCGCGGTCGGCCCGGCGGAAAGATTCGCCGGGAGCGCCGTCACGATCTCCGGAAGGCGCCGGCCGTTGACAAGGACGATCGTCGCGTCGACCCCGAAGCCCCCGAAATTGAGGTTCGTGCTGCCCGACGCATAGGAGGCGATGCTCGCGTTCTGTTCCGGCGGGAGCGTGGTCGCATCGCTGTCGAGGATCTCCCTCTGGAGGAACTGGTTCAGGTCGATGACCCCGCTTCGCGCGATCTGGTCGCGAGTGAAGATGGCGAAGTCGAGCGCGTCGTTCTCCGTCCGAGGCATGTCCACGTTGCCGGCCGCCGTCCGGGGCGCGGGCGGGGCGCCGCCGTCGCCCAGGGGCCCGGGGATGGCCGTGCGCGCCTGAACCACGAAGGGTTCGAGCCGCGTCGGGTCGCTCTCCGTGTTCATGCTCAGCGTCTCCAGCGTCAGCACCTGGTCCGCCGCCACACGAACCTCCTCCACGATGACCGGTTGGAAACCCCCGCCGCTCGCGACGAGCTGGTAGGTCCCTACCGGCACCGCCGTGAGATAGTACCCCCCGGACCTGTCCGTCACGGCGGAGGCCCGCGTGCCGGGGATCATCACGCGGATACCGCCGGCCGCGGTCCCCTTCGGCGTCAGCAGGCGACCCCGCACCGCGCCCGTCTGGCGCACGACAGGGACGACGATGAACCGCCCCTTCGCGTTGCGCTGCGCGGAGAACCCCGTGCCCTCGAGGAGGCGGCGAAGCGCCTCCTCGGGCTCGAGCCGCCCTACCACGGGGGCGGAGGTCTTGGCGTGCAGCTCGTCAAAAGAGAAGAGCAGCTCCACCCGCGCGACGCGCGAGAAGGCCATCAAGGCGCTGTCCGCCGGCTGCGCCGGGAGGTTGAAGTCCACCGGCTCGGCCGTGGCTGCCGCGGGAGCCAGAATCATGACCCCAATCAGCGCCAGACGATGGAAGAGTGAGATTCGGCGGGTGTTTGGAGTGAGTGCGCGCGTCAACGAAAGGCTGGAATCAGTTCTCTGCGCGCAGGCTCACGTGCGCGCCGCCCCCCGAATCGCGTACCACGCGCAGCGTCGTGTCAATCTGTTCGAGGTCCGAGAAGAATTCGTCGAGGTCATCGATCCTGATGCGCCCGTTGATCGCCTTCACGGCGGCGCCCCTGCTCGCGGTGAAGTCGCCGCGGCCGTGGTAATGGGCGACCCTCGAGAGGACCTCCGCGAGCGGAGTGGCGTCGAAGACCACCTGGCCGTCCCTCCACGCGAGGGCGTCATCGAGGAAGGCCGCGGAGAGCGCTTTTACGCCCACGCCGCCATCCCGCGCCACCAGGCGGTCGCCCCGGCGGAGCTCCCGCGCGCCGCCGGAGGCGCCCCCGCTCCCCTCGCTCGGGCGGACCTGCACCGTCCCCTCGACCACCGTGACCTCGAGTTCGGAGGCCGCCTCGGTGCGCACGTCAAACCGGGTCCCGGTGACGCGGACGGAGCCTGCCGGTGTTTCCACGACAAACGGACGCGACTTGTCCTTGCTCACCTCGAAGAACGCCTCGCCGTCGGCGAGGAGGACACGGCGCTCTGAGCGGCCGTTCTCGACGATGAGGCTCGTGTTCGCGTTGAGCTCGACCTTCGAGCCGTCGGCCAGCATGAACGTCCGCGTCTTGCCCGCGGGCGCGGCGAACGTCTCCGGCTTCGCCACCGGCCAGCCCAGCCAGGCGCCGGCAAGTGCCACCGCGACCAGCGCCGACGCCAGCGCCCACCGCGGCCTCCATCGTACCGCGGGCCCCGCCTTCTCGGCCGGCGCCTCGACGCGGCCGGCGGCCGCCAGCTCCGGGAGAAGGCGGCCGAGGTCGACGGAAAGCTGGCAATATTCCGCCAGGCGCACCCGCCGCTCGGGATCTCCCGCAAGCCAGGCATCGAGCTCCGCTCGCTCGCGGGCGCTGAGGCCGGCGCCGTCGAGCCGGGCGGCCCAGAGGGAGGCGGGGTCACCCGACGATTCCGGAAGCTCGCGGGCAGCGCTCATGAGTCCATCCTCCCCTCCAGCGCCTCGCGCAGCAGCCTTAGGGCCCGCGCGTGCTGCTTCTCCACGGTGCTCACCGCGATGCCGAGCCTTGCCGCGATCTCGCGGTGGGACAGCATTTCGACCTTTCGAAGCAGAAGGACGGCGCGACAGCCCTCGGGAAGCTCGGCGATCGCCTCCTCAAGAAGGTCGAGCTCCTGGCGGGCGATCACCTGCTGCTCCACCCCAGGGGTCTGCGAGGCCGCCGTCTCCGGGCTGAAGGCCTCGCGGGCGACGGGCGAAATGCTGCGGCGCTTGAGGCGGTTGATCGCGAGCCTCCGGGCGGCCGTATACAACAGCGCCGCGGGATACCTCGTGGGCTGCTCGGTGATGGTAGGGTAAACGCGCAAATAGGCGTCGTGCGCGATGTCCTGTGCCTCGTTCGGGTTTCCAAGGAGGCGCGTGAGGTAACGCCTCAACGGTGCAAGCGTGGACTTGTACAATACTGTAAAGTCCCTGCGACCAGCGGGTTCCTCAATCATGGGGTCCACAAATCGGCAAAGTTGAAGGGGCGCTGATTTCACTCTCAACCCCCGTGACAGGGCACGGGGCGAAACCCGCCATTCGCGTCTCAAAAAACGCCGGGAAATGAACGCGGCGGCGCGTCGGGGAGGGCACAGCGGATCCCGCCTTGTGCCGGCGTTCCATGGCTGCGGATGTCTTCATGGCCTCATGTCCCAGGGAATGGCCGGCGCCCGGGCGCGCCGTCCACCAGCTGTCCCCGCAATACTCGCCTATTGCCGGCGCCGCGGCGAACCTCAAATTTGCCGCGGGCCGCGGAGCGTGCGCGCTTTCCTCGGTGGTTTGCGCCGGCTCCCCCCCCGGCGTCCTTGACGCAGGCAGCAGCGTGGATACCTGTTTTCCTTCACCATGTCGGCGGACCTATCCGATCTCTACCAGCACGTCATCCTCGATCACAACCGGAGGCCAAGGAACCGCGGCCGGATCCCGACGGCGAACCGCTCGGCGCACGGGGATAACCCCTCCTGCGGCGACCAGTGCGACGTCTTCCTCAGGCTGGAGGGCGACAGGATCGCGGATATCTCTTTCGAGGGCTCCGGATGCGCGATTTCCCAGGCGAGCGCCTCGCTGATGACCACCCAGCTCAAAGGCAAGACTGCGGGCGAGGCGGAGACCCTCTACAGGGAATTCCACGAGATCGTGACCACGGGCAAGGAGCCGGAGGAGATCAGCGACCTCG
>CAYNLL010000342.1:0-2312 GCA_964398015.1 uncultured Opitutaceae bacterium
TCGTGGCTTCGGCGGCGGCGGCGGTGGCGGCGGTCGCGGCTTCGGCGGCGGTGGCGGCGGCGGCGGTCGCAGCGACCGCGGCGAGCGTCGTTACTGAGTCCAGCGCACCTCGAGATTTTGCAAAGGATGGAGAGCCCAAAAGGGCCTCCATCCTTTTTTTTCGATGCCTGAGACGGCCCTTCATCGCCACTTGGCGGCGCTCAAGCGGTGCGACCGTTGTCCCCGCATGCACAAGCCGGTCGTCGTGGGCCGCCCGGTCGCGAGCCGGATCATGCTCGTGGGCCAGGCGCCGGGCGACAAGGAGCCCCTCATGGGCCGCCCCTTCGCGTGGACCGCGGGGAAGACGCTCTTCAAGTGGTTCTTCGGCGCCCTGGGATGGAGCGAGGACGAGGTCCGCGACCGGATCTATTTTGCCGCGGTCTGCCGTTGCTTTCCCGGAAAGAAGCCCGGGGGAGGGGACCGCGTGCCCGCGCCGGAGGAGATCGACGCGTGTTCCACGTGGATGGACGCCGAGTTCAGGCTCCTGCGCACCGAGCTCGTCATTCCCGTGGGGAAGCTCGCGATCGGCCGCTTTCTGGAGGAGGCCCCGCTTCAGGACGTCGTCGGCCGGAGCTTCCCGGTCAGCCTTGCCGGCCGGCGGGCCGACTGCATCCCCCTCCCGCACCCGTCGGGAGCCTCGCCCTGGCACCGCATGGAGCCGGGTAAGGCGCTGCTCGCTCGCGGGCTGGCGCTAATTGCGGCGCATCCGGCCGCTCGTCACTTGACGCCGGCGCCCCCATTCGCACGTTAGTTCCCGATGTCCCCGATCCGTTTCGTAGCAGCGTTTTGCGCGCTTGCTCTCGCTCCCGCCCTTCTTCACGCCCAGCGCGAAAAGCTTCCCCCTGAGGATTATGACTACGTCACGGCGAAGTGGCCCAACGCGAAGATTTCCAACACGGGCATCCGCTACGTCGTCGAGACCCAGGGCACGGGGCCGCTGCTGCAGCCCGGCGACTTGGTCATGGTCAACTACACCGGCTGGCTGCTCAACGGTAAGCTGTTCGACCAGAACCACGACCACAAGAACCCCTTCACGTTCCGCGTCGACCGGGGCGAGGTGATCCAGGGTTGGGACCAGATCATGCAGATCATGCACGCGGGCGACAAGTGGCTCCTGATCGTTCCCCCCGAGCTTGCCTATGGAAGGCGGGGCAGCCCTCCCGTGATCCCGAGCTATGCGACCCTCGTCTTCGACGTCGAGATTCTGGGCATCAAGAAAGAGAAGTAATCACTGCGCCTGCTTGGCGGCTTCGGTGTAGTTGAACTTCTCCTTGAACTCGGCGGCGGCCTGCGCCCGGGCCGCCGTGGGGCTGTTCCCCTGGGCGACGAGGTCGGACGTGCGCTTATCGATCCAGCGGTGCATGAAGTCCTTCTCGACTTCGGTCGCCACGTTGGGGCTGTCAGCCGGCTGAGCCGGCTTCTTCTTCCTCGAAAATAGGTGGCAGCCTGAATTCCCAAGAAGGACTGCCGCTAAAGCTAGCGTAACGATGCGTTTCATGGTTCAAAAAGGTAGGGTGGGGGCCGAAAGCTCCGACCGCGAGTGAATCTTTTTGGTTTCGTGTTTTGTCCAGCAAATCGTTTAGCTGACTCCGAATGAGCGAGGAGTCCCAACCGTTGCGCCTGAAACCGCGCCCGCAGGCGGCGGGCGGGCCACCGCCTCCTCCAGCACCCCCGCCCCCCTCGGGCGTACCCCCTCCGCCGCCCCCCGGGGCGGTTTCTGATGCCGGGGAGGCCGGTCGTCTGCGTTTGAAGCCGCGGTTGAATCTTGCGGAGGATCCGGCGCTGCAGGCTGCGCCATCCCCCCCGGAACCGGAATATTCCGAGCCGGTCGCGCCCCCTCCGCCGCCTCCCCCCTCGGCGCCCGCCGATCCCGATTCCGACCAGATCCCGAAGTTCAAGCTGAGGCCGAAGCACGCCGCGGCCGCGCCCCCGCCGCCGCCGGCGCCCGATTTGTCGCTTCCTCCTCCCCCGGAATTTGAGCCTCCGCCGCCCCCGGCGCATGACTCATCGCTCCCGCCGCCCCCGGAGTTTGAACCTCCTCCTCCGGCGCATGATCCGTTGCTCCCGCCGCCCCCTCCTCCGGGACGCGCGTCCAGCGCCCTGCCGCCCGTCTCCGTCCTGGCTGCGCCGCCACCTGTGGGTGGGTCCATGGAGCCGCCCCCGCCGCCAGGGGCGATTCCGCGGCTGTCCATGGCGATCCCGCAGGAGCCCAAGGCCGCGGCGGGACCCAAGGGGGGCCTCCATATCCGGGTTGCCGAGAATCTTGCGAAGAC
>CAYNLL010000342.1:2322-4030 GCA_964398015.1 uncultured Opitutaceae bacterium
GCCGCCCCCGGTGAAACCCGGCAAGGCGGGCTCGATCCTCCGCAAGCGCCCGACGCTGAGCCCTGTCATGAAGGCGGGGATCGGGGTACTCGTCCTGGGCATCGCCATCGGCGGCTTCTTTTTCTACAGGGTGTTTTTTCCCGCCCCTTCCCCTGTCGTCCAGATCAAGTCGCCCCCCATCATCAAGCCGCGGGTGGACGACGCGAAGAAGACGACTGCCGATGTCCTCGAGAAGGTGGCCTCCGCGCCGGGAAAGTTGATCGACAGCGGCCAGAACGCGATCATGGCCCGGCGCACGGCGGAGCAGGAGAAGATGGACGCGATCGCAAACGGCCAGGATGTTCCGAGCCCCACCCCGGCGCCCGAGGTCGCCCAGGCGGTGATGGCGCAGTCGAACCTCTCCAGCGACGTCAAGGTGAACAACACGCCGATCGTTGCCGCGCCGACCGCCAGCGCGGCGTTCCGGGCTTTCGTGGGGAATGCGAGCATCGGCGGCGTGTTCCAGGGAACACCTTCCAAGGCACTTATCAACAACAGGATAGTGCGCGAGGGCCAAACCGTCGACAGCGAGCTCGGCATCGTGTTCGACCGAATCGACGTCGTTAAGAAGAACATCTATTTCAAGGACGCCACGGGGGCGGAGGTGTCCAAGAACTACTGAGGGGCCAGCCCCGGCCGCTCACCAGGTCTCGACGGGGCCGCGCGGCACGGGCAGGGACTCGCGGCTGAACACGGCCGCCTCGTCGCCCGTGGCGAAGGAGGGCGCCATCGGCGCAAGGCGGTACCTCGGCAGGAGCTCGCCGGCGGCGTCGCAGAAGGCCGACCTCCAGGCCACGTAGTCCGCGACGGCGGCGGAGTAGTCCGCTTTGGACTCGATCATCAGTATCCGCTGCTTGAAGGGCCTTGAAGGGCCGAAGCGCCGGGCGTACCAGGGCGCGACCTTGCGAAAGAGCCTCGGGCCCCGGGCCTCACCGTAGAACTCGCAATAGCGCTCGAAGTGCCGGGTCATGACCCGCAGGCGCTCGCCGAAGCCGGGCTCGGGAAGAAGCTCCCCTGTGCGCAGGAAATGCTCGGTGCGGCGGAAAATCCACGGGTCGTAGAAGGCCCCGCGCCCGATGCTCACGCCGGCGCACCCCGTCTCGGCGATCATGTGGCGGGCTGCCTCCGGCGTCGTCACGTCGCCGTTGCCGATGACCGGGATCGTGCGCACGGCCTCGACCACGGCCCTGATCCCCGCGAGGTTGACCGTGCCGGCGAATCCCTGCGCGCGCGTCCTCCCGTGGACAAAGACCGCGGCCACGCCCGCCTCCTCGAGGGCCCGCGCAAGCTCCGGGGCGGTGATGTTCTCCGCATCCCAGCCGAGGCGCATCTTCGCGGTCACGGGGATCCCGATCGCCGCGACCATGCGGCGCACGAGGGCGGCCGTCTTCTCCAGCTCCGTCATCATGGCGGACCCGCCGCCGACCTTCGTCACCTTCTTCACGGGGCAGCCCATGTTGATGTCGACCGACTGCGCGCCCATGGCCTCGCACATCGCAGCCGCGTCGCGCATCTCGCCGGGCACGCTGCCAAAGAGCTGGATCGCCAGCGGTCGGTCCTCCGGAGAGGACTCGACGAGCTTGAGCGCCGTGGGGTTGCGCTCCAGGAGGGAGCGCGCGTTGACCAGGTCGGTGGTCGCCCAGCCGAGCCCGCCCAGCTCGCGGAGGGT
>CAYNLL010000343.1:0-4017 GCA_964398015.1 uncultured Opitutaceae bacterium
ATCGTCAGCGCCATGAGCGAGAGGTTGTCCACGCTGTAGCCGAACAGGTACATGACGCCCAGGGTGCCGATGATCGACACGGGCACAGCAACGACGGGGATGAACGTGGCCCGCCACTCCCTGAGGAAGAGGAAGACGACCATCACGACCAGCAGCATGGAGATGAACAGCGTCACCTCCACGTTGGCGACAGACGCGCGTATGGTCACGGTCTGGTCCAGCCCGATCGTGAGGTCGATGAGCGGGCTGATGGCGGCGTGCAGCTGAGGCAGCGCGGCCTTGATGCCGTCGACCGTGGAGATGATGTTCGCGCCGGGCTGCCTGAACACGATGATCAGCGCCGCCGGCTTGCCGTTCATGAGCCCGATCGACCTCACGGTCTGCACGGAATCGGAGACCTTGGCGACGTCGGACAGCTTCACCGGCGCTCCGTTGCGGTACGCCACGATCAGCGGCCGGTAGTCGGCCGCCTTCAGCAGCTGGTCGTTCACCGAGATCATCCACCGCTGCTTCGGGCTCGAGAAGCCCCCCTTGGCCTCGTTTGCCGTCTCGTCGGCGACCGCGTTGCGGATATCCTCGAGCTGCAGCCCGTAGGCGTTGAGCTGGGTCGGGTTCACGTCGATGCGCACCGCGGGAGACGAGCTGCCGCCGACGATCACCTGGCCGACGCCGGGGATCTGCGAGAGCTTCTGCGCCAGTATGGTCGATGCGGCGTCGTAGAGGGCCGAGGGGGCCAGCTTGTCCGAGGTCAGCGCGATGATCGTGATCGGCGCGTCGGCCGGGTTCACCTTCCTGTAGGTCGGGTTTGTCGGCAGGTTCGACGGCAGGTTGCTCCGCGCCGCGTTGATCGCCGACTCGACGTCGCGCGCCGCCGCGTCGATGCTGCGGCTGAGCGCGAACTGGAGGGTCACCTGCGTCTGCCCGAGCGTGCTCTGCGCCGTCATCTCGGTGACGCTCGAGATCCGCCCGAACGCCCGCTCCAGCGGGGTCGCGACCGAGGAGGCCATGATCTCCGGGCTCGCCCCGGGCAGCGACGCCGAGACCTGGATCGTCGGAAAGTCCACCTGGGGAAGCGGGGAGACCGGCAGGAACGGGAAGGCGACCATGCCGGAGAGGGCGACGGCCGCGGTGAGCAGCGTCGTCGCGATGGGCCGCCTGATGAACGGTGAGGAGAGGCTCATCGCTGTGCCTCCGGCTCGGTTGCCGGCAGCGCCACCGGCTCCGCCACGGCCTTGCCGCGGCTCCCGAGCCTCACCGCCAGCGTGTCGAAGAAGAGGTAGATCACCGGCGTCGTGTAGAGGGTGAGCAGCTGGCTGAAGATCAGTCCGCCGATGATGGCGATCCCCAGAGGCCGGCGCAGCTCGGAGCCCACGCCCTGGCCCAGCGCGAGCGGCACGGCCCCGAGCATCGCGGCCATCGTCGTCATCAGGATCGGGCGGAACCTCAGCAGGCACGCCTGGTGGATGGCGTCAAACGGCGTCTTGTTCTCCTGGCGCTCGGCCGCCAGGGCGAAGTCGATCATCATGATCGCGTTCTTCTGGACGATACCGATCAGCAGGACGATGCCGATGATCGCGACGATGGTCAGCTCGTTGCCGCAGATGATAAGGGCGAGGATGGCACCCACCCCGGCGGAGGGCAGCGTCGAGAGGATGGTGATCGGGTGGATGTAGCTCTCGTAGAGCACGCCGAGCACGATGTAGACGGTGACCAGGGCGCTCAGGATCAGGATCCACTCGTTCGTGAGCGAGCCGACGAAGGCCTGGGCCGTTCCCTGGAAGGAGCCCTGCATGGCCGCGGGCTGCGGCAGCTCCTTCTCCACCCCCTGAATCGCCTTCACGGCGGCGCCGAGGGAGGAGTCGGGGTTCAGGTTGAAGGACACGGTCGTCGCCGGGAACTGCCCCATGTGGCTGATGAGGGTGGGCGCCGTGATCTGGGCGGTCTTCGTGACCGCGCTCAAGGGGACCGAGCCGCCGCCGGCCGACATCAGGTAGATGTCCTTCAGGTTCTCGGGGCTCTTCTGGAAGCCCGGCTCCACCTCGAGGATCACGTGGTACTGGTTGAGCTGGGTGAACACGGTCAGCACCTGGCGCTGCCCGAAGCTGTCGTACAGGCTGTCGTCGATGTTCTGCGGCGTTATCCCGAGGCGCGAGGCGGTGAGCCGGTCGAACGTGAGGGACGTCTGGCGCCCCTGCGTCTGCAGGTCGCTCGCCACGTCCGCGAGCTCGGGCAGGCCCTTGAGGCGTTCGACGAACTTCGCGGTGTACTGCGAGAGCTCGCCCGCGCTCGGGTCCTGGAGGCTGTACTGGTACTGCGTCCGGCTGACGATGTCCTCGACGGAGATGTCCTGCACGGGCTGCATGTAGAGGCTTATGCCCTGCACCTTCGCCAGGGACGCCTGGAGCCTGCGGATCACGGCCGACGCCGAGAGGCTCCTCTGGGCGAGCGGCTTGAGGTTGATCTGGATCCGGCCGCTGTTGAGCGTCGTGTTCGTCCCGTCGACCCCTATGAACGAGGAGAGGTTGTCGACCGCGGGGTCCTCGAGGATCACCGCGGTCAATTGCTGCTGCAGCCGCGCCATCTCGGCAAAGGAGACGCTCTGGTCCGCCTCGGACACGCCCTGGATCTCGCCGGTGTCCTGGACGGGGAAGAACCCCTTCGGGATCACCACGTAGAGGAGGACAGTCACCACCAGCGTGGCCACGGCCACGACCAGCGTCAGGGTGCGGTGCAGGAGCACCCAGTCGAGCGTGCGGCCGTAGAATCCGATCGTCCGCTCGAACATCCTCTCCGACACCTTGTAGAACCAGCTCTGCTTCGACGCCTCGGTGTGCCTGAGCAGCCGGGCGCAGAGCATCGGCGTGAGCGTGAGCGAGACGACCGCGGAGATGAGGATGGTCGCGCTGAGCGTCACCGCGAACTCCCGGAAGAGGCGCCCGGTGATGTCGCCCATGAAGAGCAGCGGGATCAGCACGGCGATCAGGGAGACCGTCAGCGACATGATCGTGAAGCCGATCTGTTCGGCGCCCTTGAGCGCCGCGGCCAGGGGGGCCTCGCCCTCCTCCACGTAGCGGCTTATGTTCTCGATCATCACGATCGCATCGTCGACGACGAAGCCGGTTGAGATCGTCAGCGCCATCAGCGTGAGGTTGTTCAGGCTGAAGCCGAGCGCGTACATGGCCGCGAAGGTCCCGACCAGCGACAGCGGCACCGCCACGCTCGGGATGATCGTCGCGGCGAACGTCCTGAGGAAGACGAAGATGACCGCCACGACGAGGGCGATGCACAGGCACAGCTCAAACTCCACATCCGCCACGGAGGCGCGAACCGTCGTCGTGCGGTCGGTCAGGACGGCGATCTTGATCGCCGAAGGGATGGTGGCCCTCAGCTTGGGCAGGAGCGCCTTGATGCGGTCCACCACCTCGATGATGTTGGCGCCCGGCTGGCGCTGGATGTTGACGATCACGGCGGGGACCTTGTTCATCCAGGCCGACGCCTGGGTGTTCTCGATGCCGTCGACCACGTTGGCGACCGACTTGAGCATGACCGGCGAGCCGTTCCTGTAGGTGAGGACCAGCTGCCTGAAGTCGTTGCTCGTCGCGATCTGGTCGTTCGCCCCTATCTGGTAGCTCTGGTACGGGCCGTCAAAGCTGCCCTTGGCCGCGTCCAGGCTCGTCGCCATGAGCGCCGAGCGGACGTTTTCCAGGGTCAGGCCGTAGGACGCCAGCTGCGTCGGGTTCACCTGGACTCTGACGGCGGGCTTCTGGCCCCCGCTGATCGTCACGGCCCCCACCCCGGGCAGCTGGGAGATCTTCTCCGCGAGCCGCGTGTCGGTGTAGTCCTCCACCTTCGCGAGGGGGATCGTGTCCGACGTGAGCGCGAGCGTGAGGATGGGCGCGTCGGCGGGGTTGACCTTGTTGTAGACGGGCGGCATCGGCAGCTGCGGCGGAAGGAAGTTCTGCGCGGCGTTGATCGCCTCCTGCACGTCCTGCTCGGCGACGTCGATGTTCAGGCTGA
>CAYNLL010000344.1:0-4000 GCA_964398015.1 uncultured Opitutaceae bacterium
TAGGCGCGGGGGCATTCTGCGGCGTGGGGGGCCCTGGCCACGCTGGGCTACCTCGCCCACGCCGCGGTCGCGTTCTCGATCCTCGGGTGGCTGCCCCTCGCCGCCGCGCGGACCCGAATGAGGAGCGCCTCGACGTGGCTTCCCGCTGCGGCGGTCTTCGCCGCGCTCGTGTTGCCGTGGATGGCCTACCAGCGCTTCTATAACCCGCCGGGAAATTTCATGCTCAAGCTGCACTTCGCCGGCGCCCTGACCCAGGACGAGAGCAGGGGTGTCTGGGAGACGATCGTCTCCGCCTACCGGACCGCCGGGCCGGCAAAGGTGCTCCGGGACCGGGTGTCAAACGTCGACACGCTCTTCAGGGGCCCCTGGGCGGACTTCCTCTGTTTTCGCGGCGCCGACCTGCCCTCGAGGCGAAACGGCGAATACTACGGCTCGGCCCTCGCCTTGGGCTGGTGGAACCTCGGGTTCGTCGCGATCGCGGCGCTGGTGGCGCGGGCCTGGCGCTCCCGCCCGGGCGCGGACGGCGGCGCCCTGCTGTCCCTGGGATGGTGCCTGCTGACGCTCGCCGTCTGGGTCCTCCTCATGTTCCGGACGGACAGCACCGTGATCCACGCCGGCTCCTATGCGTGCGAGATGATGCTCTTCCTCTGCCTGGCATGGGCCCTGTGGAGCGCGCACCCCGTCGCCTTCGCGGCGGCCGCCTCGGCCGAGCTCGTCCTCTTTGGGCAGGTATGGATCCTGCCCAATCCTTCGCGGATCGCGCCCCTTCACTGGGACGCGGCGGTCGTCGCCGTCCTTGGCGGCCTCGCCGTGGCCGCTGTCGCCGCCTTCCCTGCGGCCGCCGGGGAAACCGGGGGCACGGGCAGATGAGCGCCCGGGTCCCTCCCGGCCAAGGCGCCGCCGCCGCAGGGGCGCGCCCGGCGTCCCAGTCTTCGGTTCGGCTCGCGCTTGGCCGGCGAAGGCGCTTCATTGGGGCTGTCCGAGCGTCCCCATACCCCGCCATGCAAGCTACCCCCGCCCTCTCGAGAAGGAAATTCCTGAAGAGCTCGATCGCAGCGTCCTCGCTGTTTGTCCTGCCCCGGTTCGCCATCGGAAGGGAGGGCCCGCCTCCCAGCAGCCGGCTCAACATCGCCTTCATCGGCGCCGGGGGGCAGGCGGAGGCGGCGTTTTCGGGCTGCGACGGCGAGAATTTTGTCGCGCTCTGCGACGTCGACGACAAGCGCGCCGCCGACGCCTACGCGAAGTACCCCAAGGCGAAACGTTTCAGGGATTTCCGGGAGATGCTCGACCGGATGCACAAGGACATCGACGCGGTGGTCGTCTCGACGCCCGACCACATCCACTTTGCGGCGGCATTTCTCTCCATGCAGGCGGGCAAGCACATCTTCGTGCAAAAGCCGCTCACGCACAACATCTGGCAGGCGCGGACGCTGCGCCGCGCGGCGGCCCGCTACAAGGTGATCTCGCAGATGGGAAACCAGGGCCACACGACCGAAGGTATCCGCTGCGTCAAGGAGTGGTATGACGCCAGGGTCCTCGGCGACGTCCGAGAGGTCCACGCCTGGTTTGACGGGCCGGATTTTGCAAACGGGCCCTACTTCCACATCCCCCGCTCATTTCCTGTGGCGGAGGCGCCCGTGCCGCCGACCCTCGACTGGAAGCTGTGGCTCGGCCCCGTGCCGAGCCGTCCGTACAGCCCGGAGTACGTACCCCTCACCTGGAGGGGATTCTGGGATTTCGGCTGCGGCGAGCTGGGCGACTGGGCCTGCCACACCCTCGACGCACCGTTCTGGGCGCTCGACCTCGACGCGCCGAGCCGGGTCTCCGTCGAAAACATCGAGGTCATCCACGAGGGGTTCGTGCCGCGGTCCTCGCACATCAAGTTCGAGTTTCCCGCGCGGGGGGCGAAGCCGCCCGTCTCCCTGCATTGGTACGACGGAGGCCAGCATCCCGCGCCTCCCCTGGACTGGGACAGGACCAAGGAGTTTCCCAAGTCGGGCATGCTCATGATCGGGGACAAGAACACCCTCATGACCGGCCCGCGCCCCGACAGTCCCCAGCTCCTCGACGACGCGATCTGGAAGGACTTCAAGAAAAACCTGCCCGCCAAGGTCATCCCCCGCATCAAGGGCGGGCCGTTCGTCGAGTGGATCCAGGCCATCAAGGGCGAGGGCCCGATGCCGGGCTCCCACTTCGACTACTCGGCGCGCCTCACCGAGGCGGCGCTCGTGGGCGTCATGGCGCAACGGACCGGCAGGGACATCGACTGGGACGCCGCCAACATGCGGGTCACGAACCACCCGGATTTCGAGCGCTACGTGCGCGAGCCCGTCCGGTGGGGCTGGAGCTTTGGCGACGAGGTCTGGAGCTGATCCGAAGGCCCGGCGGTCCCTCCCAGGGCGCCTGGGGGCGCGGCCGACACCCGCGCGCCGGATCCGCGCCCGTCCGCCTGCAGGAGAGTTAAGGGATCGACGCACCGGCCCCGCGGGGATAGAGTGGGTTGTGGCCAAGGGATCGCGGCTCGCGGGCCCTTAAGGCGACTCCAGGCTGTGCCGTTGGTGAAATTGCCATGCTCAAACCCATAACAGACGGACTCCGAGACTGGGTCCGGCCGGAACGCCGCTGGAAGGGCACGCGGGCATTGGTGAGCGTCGAGACGTGCTACCGCATCCTTGAGGTCGGTGCGCCCTCCGTGGGGATCTTCTGCTGCATAAGCTTGGTCTTTTTCTACGCACACTCGCCTGCCGTCGTGGTTGTGAACCCCATCGCCTGGACGGCCACCATCCTTCAGCTGACCGTCATCATGGCCGGAGTGTTTCGGGGCTGGCCCTTCAGGCTGCGCTCCACCCTGCTGGCCCTCGCGCTCCTGTCCATGATCCTTGGGAGCGCGATCGAATTGGGGCCGACGCCCAACTGGGCCTTCCTGGTCATCATGCTCGTCGGGACCATGAGCCTGTTCCACGGGGCCCGGATGGGGATCATCCTGGTGACTGGGCTGGCGGCCGCCCACCTCTTGATCGCGGCGGGGTGGTCGGCGGGGCGCCTTCCCCTCTTAATACCGAGCCACATTGCCAGGACGTTTCTTGATCCCACATCGGTGGCGGTCTGGATCCGCGTGGTGATTTTCGGTTCCGGGATGGCGTCAGCCGGCGTCCTCATGATGCGGCACATCCTCAACGACCTGAACGACGCCCTGCGAGACTCCCACTACGCGCTGCGCCAGCTTGCGGCCGAGCAGGAGCGCAGGGCCAGGGCCGAGGAGTCCAAGATGCTTGCAGAAAAGGAAAAGCGGGAGGCGCAGAAGTTCGACGCCCTGGGCCGGCTGGCCAGCGGCGTGGCGCACGACTTCAACAATTCACTCTGCGTCATGAAGATATGGAGCAGCTACCTGCGGGAGGGCGGGACGATCGAGGAGATGAAGGAGGCCATGGCCGAGATAAGGGCAGCGACCGACAGCGCCGAGCACCTCACCCGCCACCTGCTCGCCTTCAGCCGCAACGAGCCGAGCGCGCGCCAGGTCGCCAATCTCGCCGAGGTCGTCGCGCACGACGGCCGCACCCTCGGCCGCCTTCTCCCGAAGAACATCGTGGTCGAGACGCAGGTTGACGGGAGCCTCAATGTTCCCCTCGGAAAGGGGCAGCTTGAGGAAATCATCCTGAACCTCTCGATCAATGCCCGGGACGCCATGCCTGCGGGGGGCAAGCTCTCCATCTGGGCGGGCACCGAGGTCCTCGAGATCCCCTCGTCGTTCCTGCCACCCGGGACCTACGCCAAACTGGTGGTGACCGATACCGGCCAGGGCATGGACGAGGCGACCCTGTCGAGGATCTTCGAGCCTTTCTTCACCACAAAGGGCGTGGGCGACGGCACCGGGCTCGGCCTGTCGATGGTCTTCGGCCTTGTCTCCGGCGCCGGTGGCCACGTCGCCGTGAGCAGCCGGCTCGGAGAGGGATCCAGCTTCTCGGTGTTCCTTCCCCTGGTGAAGGGCGAGGAGACCCAG
>CAYNLL010000345.1:0-3987 GCA_964398015.1 uncultured Opitutaceae bacterium
GCACCCGACCCACAGCGTCTACGATGGCAAGACGTTCGAATCGCCGCGGCACCATCTGATCTCCCTGATGTGCGACGACATCGCACGCACGGTCGTCGAACTGAAGGGCAAAGGCGCGGAGTTCCACGGCGAGGTCCAGGATCACGGGTACGGCCTCGTGGTCATGATGGCCGTGCCTGGCGCGGACGACATGATGCTTTACGAGCCCAGGCATCCGCTGGCCTATAGCCTGTGACCGATTGCGAGGGCAACGAATTCACCCCGCCTTTCATCCTTCGCTAGGCACCGTTCAAAATAGGGCACTCCCCCGCGGCGAGGCGCACTTGACAGGCGTTTGGGCCGATGGTGGACTGACCCTTCGTACGCCGGCTTAGCTCAGTGGTAGAGCATCGGTATCGTAAACCGAGGGTCGTCGGTTCAACCCCGACAGCCGGCTCCATTTGAACATTTTTTGGCCTTGTTCAGGGCGGACCGACATCCGTCGGCTTCCAGGCCGAGTCGATTCGGCGCTTCCCGAGCGCACCCTCGATCTCGTCCAGCGGGACGCGGGGGGTTTGGCGGGGGCACGCTGTCCAGGGCGGTTCCGCTACAGGGCGCCTTCGATCCTCAGCACGCAGGGGAAGCCCGCAACCGGCGGCTCGCCGATGTTGGCGTGCAGTCCCCGGGCATCCTGCGACCAGTCCAGGGGGCCCGCCCCGCCCAGCAGGGCGACGGCGGCGATTCTCCGGCCCTGCAGCTGGGAGGAGCCGGAGGCCAGCGCTTTGACGGTCGCCTTCCCGTCGCCGGGCCATCCCATGATGATGGCGTAGAGCGTGCCCCCCTTGGTCGTGAAGCGGACGTCGTCGCCGGTGAAGGGCCTTCCCTTGCCCTCATTGAAGCCCTGGGCCATCATCGGAGGGGCGCTCTCGAGCGCGGGGCCCTCGCCGCATTGGGCCCACGGGCGCGTGCCGAAGATGCACTCGCGGTTCACCTCCATCCAGCCCGCTATGCCCTCGACCACGTGGATCTCGTCGTCGTCAAGGGTGCCGTCGCCCCGCACGGGAATGTTGAGGAGCAGGTTGCCGTTCTTGCTGACGACGTCGGCCAGCGTCTGGATCACCATCACCGCGGTCTTGTAGCGATGCTGCTCGTAAAGGCGGCGCTGGTAGTGCCAGTTGCCGATGCAGGTGTCGCTCTGCCACGGCTGCGGCTCGATCCGGTTGCTCTGGCCCCGCTCGATGTCCCACACCATGGTCCTGCGCTGGTCCTCGTCCAGGACCTTTCCGAAGAGGACCGCCTCGAGCTTTCCGCCGTGCCGCTGCATGTCCTGATTGTAGAAGTCCGCGGCAATCTTGAGCCCGGCGTCGCTCACCGGCCACAGCGGCAGCGCCGTGTCGTCGAAGTAGATCAGGTCGGGGTGGTAGTGCCGGATGAGGTCGATGGCGCGGTTGTAGAACTTGTCGCAGTAGGCCTGGTCGGGCTGGCTCACGCCCTCGCCCCAGTTCCACATCTTGTCGGTCGACCACGAGCTGGGGTTCGCGCGGCTTAGCGGGTGGTTTTGGGCGTAGAGATCCTGCGGATCGAGGCCGTCCCACCACTGGCCGCGCCCGTCGGCCTTGGTCAGCCTGCCGTCGTAGGGCACGCCCGCGAGCGGGCCGGTCTTGTCGGCCCCCTGGGACGGCTCGTACCACATCCACGCGTGGGAGGCATGGAGGCTCACGCCGAAGCGCAGGCCCTGGGCGCGGGCGGCCCTTGCCCAGCCGCCGATCAGGTCCTTCTTGGGGCCGATGCGCACCGCGTTCCAGGGCTGGTACGCGCTGTCCCAGAGGTCGAAGTTGTCGTGGTGGTTTGCGAGCGCGAAGAAGTACTGCGCGCCGGCCCGCTTGTAGAGCGCCATGAGCTTGTCCGGGTCCCAGTTCTCGGCCTTCCAGCGGCGGATCACGTCCTTGAAGCCGAACTGCGACGGCGGGCCGTAGTGGGCGACGTGGAACCTGTTCTGCTCGCTCCCCTCGACGTACATGTTGCGGGCGTACCAGTCGCCGTCCTCCGGCTCGCACTGGGGCCCCCAGTGGGCCCAGATGCCGAACTTCGCGTCGCGGAACCAGTCTGGTGTCTGATACTGCCTGAGGGAATCCCAGGTCGGGGCGAACTTTCCGGGCGTCACGGGCTGGGTGGCGGTATTCACGGCCACGGCCGGGACGAGGTTCTCGGGGATGGATTGGGCGGTAAGGCCGCCCGGGCCCGCGGCTCCAAGGAGGGTCCCGACCAGGAGGCAGAGCGCACGCCGTGCGGCCCGTGCGCGCGCCGGCGTCCCGCAGGCCAAGGGGGGAGGCGAGCTCTGGGGTGATACGGGATTCATGGGGGTGCCTTCGCTCGCGACTCCAATTGCCCCAGGGGTCGGAGGATATTTGCCCTCGCAAAAGCTAGGGCGGGCCCCCGGGGCGTCAAAGGGCTTTTTCCGGGAAACCGCGCGCGGGTTGGCCTTAGGGAAGCCCGGCGAAAAAGCGGATGAGGTTGGCCACGTGATCGTCGAGAGGGACGCCGAGGTGCTCGCAGCCCAGGAGGATCGTCGTGCGGTCGACCTTCGCGGCAAAGGCGGGCTCCTTCAGCTTCTTCTTTATCGAGCTCGCCTTCATCTCGCCGTAGCGGACGGGATTGAGCTTCCGGTAGGCGTAGAAGATCCCGCTGATCTCGTCGCAGGCGAGCAGCGCGGCCGCCAGCTTGGAGCGCGGCAGGGTGGTGTAGCCGTGGTAGCCGTAGGCATGGGCCTCGACGGCATGGATGAGGTCCTCGGGATAGCCCCACACCCTGAACCATTTGAGGCTCTCGGCGGGGTGGAGGTCGGGATGCTGCTCAAAATCCAGGTCGTGGAGAAGGCCGGTCACGTGCCAGAGGTGGGGGTCGCACGCGAGGGTGCGCGCATAACCGTCCATGGCCGTCGCCACCATCAGCGCGTGATGGCGCTGGTACGCGTCGTGGACGTGCTCCTCCAGGAGCGCGTTTGCCTCGGGAATGCTGGGGAGAGTCACGGAGCGGAACCCATCGGGGCGTGCACAGGCTGGAGGGCGTTCGCGCGGCGTTCAATGCGCCAATTGCGCCGAGGGGGAGGGGGCGCCGGCACGGCGCAAACCCAGGGGACACCCATCAAGATGCCGCGTCCGTCAGGACTCCAGCACAAGGGCCCTCAGATCGTGGAGATCGACGGGCTTGTACAGTATCCTCTCGACCCCGAGCCGGTGGTAGTCCTCGGCGACCTCCCTGTTGAGCTCCGAGCTGACAATCGCGATCTTGCCGGTGAACTGCAGCTCGCGAAGCTTCATCACGAGCTCGAGGCCGTTCATCCCCCCCATGTGGTGGTCCGAGATGACGATGTCGTACGCTCCGGGGTTGGCCTTGACCATCTCGAAGGCGTCGCTGCCATCCGGCGCGCAGTGCACCGTGTGGCCCGATCGCGTGAGCGCGAGGCGCGCCACGTCGCGCAGCTCGCGCATGTCGTCGACGTAGAGGACCCGCTTCATGGCCTTCTCCTGCGCGACCTTCGCTGTGGTGGATGAAATCATCGATTTCAGACTGCGTGCTCTATCCCTGTATACATTGACGCGAAAAGCCGATCCTTGTTTCCGTATTTCTTGCTAAAAATTGGCGAATCACAAACACGGCGCCCGGGCTAGTTCATGGAAACCCGGTCGTCGGGCGGACCGCCCCTGAGCTTGGTCTCGATGACGGCCGCGTTCACCTCGGTGCGCAGGAATTTCAGCAGGAGCGCGAGCCGGCGGTTCACGTCCAGGGTCTCCAGCAGCATTTGCTTCAGCGGCGCGTTCTTGCAAAGGTTGAAGGCCGCGATGTCCGCGAAGATCTCGGGATCCTCGACGCTTCCCAGCAGGCTGGTCATCCCGTCGGGCCCCTCAGGGGCCAGCTTGAGCCTGAGCCGGATCAGCCTCGAGAGCTCCGACCTGAGCCGGGCGTTTTCGCCGGGCGCCGCGCCGGGGCTGCTCGCGAGCGTGCGGA
>CAYNLL010000346.1:0-3986 GCA_964398015.1 uncultured Opitutaceae bacterium
GGCTGATCCCGCCGGCGCAACGCACGAACAACATGCCCGACGGCACGAACTGGCAGTTCGCCTTCCTGACGACGGGCGCCCTGAGCGCGGTCTGGATCGTGCTGTGGCTGAGGACATACAGGCCGCCGGGCGCGCACCTGTCGGTGACCGCCGCCGAGATGGACTACATCCACAGCGACTCACCGCAGACCTCCGGCCAGAGGATCCCATGGCGCAAGGTGCTGCCGCTGCGCGAGACCTGGGCGTTCGCCCTGGCCAAGGTGACGGACGCCGTGTGGTGGTTTTACCTCTTCTGGGGCGGGAAATTCCTCTACGACCGGTTCGGTCTCGACATCAAGGGGCTCGCGCTGCCGCTCATCACGATCTACGTCGTGTCGGATGCGGGAAGCGTGGCCGGCGGGTGGCTGTCGTCCTCCTTCATCAAGCGGGGTTGGTCCGTCAACCGCGCGCGGAAGACGGCGCTGCTCATCAGCGCCCTTTTTGTGCTGCCCGTCGTCCTTGTGACGCTCATCGACACGAACTATGACGCGGACGATGCCTTCTACGCGCGCCTCGGCGCGGCGCGGGTGACCGTCGAGCGCGAGGTCCCGTTCGGGCAGCACACCCGCCTTGAGAAAATCCAGGAGGCGGTCCCGGCCGACGTGCAGACGGCGCTGCATGCGCTCGCGGGCAGGAAATTCGCCTCGGCGAAGGCGTTCACCGCGGCTGCGGCCTCAGTGCTCGCGCCGGCCACCGCCAGCCGCCTTGAGTTCGTCCTCGTGGCGAGCGCCCGCAGCGACCGCCATTACTGGATTGCCGTCATCCTGATCGCCTTCGCGGCTGCCGGCCACCAGGCCTGGTCGGCGAACCTCTACACGCTGGTCTCGGACGTATTCCCGAAGGCCGCCACGGCATCGGTAACGGGCCTCGGGGGGATGGTCGGGGCCGTGGCCGGGCTGGTGGCCGACTGGAGCCTCGGCAGGGTTCTCACCTCGAGCGGACCGGTGGGGTACATGTTCGCGTTCCTCCTGGCCGGGTCCGCGTACCTCCTTTTCCTGGGCGTCATCCAGGTGCTGATGCCGCGGATGACGCCCCTCGACGACAACCTGCAGAAGACCTGCCCCGCCTCACCATGAACACGGACTCCTACCTCGACACACTCTTCGGTTTATCCGGCCGCGTGGCCGTCGTCATCGGCGGCACGGGCGAGCTCTGCGGGGCGATCGCGGAGGGCCTTGCCGCCGCGGGCGCCGAGGTCGTCCTTGTGGGCCGAAGCGCCGAGAAGGCGCGGGCACGCCTGGGGAAGATAGAGGCGGCGGGGGGCCGCGGGTGGTTCCACGCGGCCGAGGCCACGAGCAAGCCGGAGATGGAGGGCCTCCTCGCAGCGGTGCTCAAGCGCTCGGGCCGCGTCGACATCGTCGTCAACGGGGCGGGGATGAACTCGGCGACGCCCTTCTTCGACATCTCGCAGGAGGAATTCGAGAAGATCGTGCACGTGAACCTCAGCTCCGTGTTCCTCGGCTGCCAGGTCTTCGGCAGGTACCTCGTCGAGCGCGGGCAGGGTGGCTCGATCATCAACATAGGCTCGATGGCCGGCATCGTGCCGCTGTCGCGCGTGTTCACCTACTCGGCGACAAAGGCGGCGGTGCACAACCTCTCGAAGAACCTGGCGCGCGAGTGGGCGCCGAGCAGGGTGCGCGTGAATACGCTCATGCCGGGGTTCTTCCCCGCGGAGCAGAACCGGAAGGTCCTGACGCCGGAGCGCGTCGCGAGCATCATGGCCCACACGCCCATGAAGAGGTTCGGCGAGGCCCGGGAGCTCGTGGCCGCGGCGCTCCTCCTCGCGAGCGACGCGGCGGGCTCGTTCGTGACCGGCGCGGAGGTGGCCGTCGACGGCGGCTTCAACTCGATCAGCATCTGACGGCGCGATGACTCCGATCAACAGCTACCTTCTCCGGAACGGGATCACCCTGAGCCGGAACCCGTGCGTGAGTCCTGACTACTGCCTCGACTGGCCTGGATTCAGGCAGAGGATCCTGGGCGGCTCCACCGGGGGTGTGGCCGTCTTCCCCAAGTCGCACTTCGTCACCCGCGCGGGCGCCTGGTCCCTGGCGGAGGACGCAGCGAGCGGCGACTGCGCGTGGAGGCTGAAGGCGGCGGGCCCCGGCGGCCCCGAGGCGCCGCTGGCGGACGGTGTCGAGGCGGCGCGCGGAGAGCGCTACTTTCCCGCCACCTGGGAGAACCTCCTTCGCCTCAAGAATCTGGTCCAGGAGCACGACCCCGAGTCCACGATATTCCCCACCGCAGGGGGGAGGCTCGCGCGGAGCACGCTCGGCATCGGCGCGCGGTTCACGACGCTCCACTGGCCGGCCGTCGAATGGGCCATGAGCGCGCTCGAGCTCGGGGTCACGGCAAACCAGAACAGCATCCCCCGCGAGCTGGTCTACGACGTCGACGCGATGCTCGAGGGGCGCCTCGACACGGTGCCCTTCCCGTTCATCGGGGCCAACGTGCCCGAGGGGCACCAGGGACAGAGCGTCAAGGGCATGAGCCACGGCTGCGTGCTCTCAAAGCTTAAGACGGGGTTCCACCGCCGCAGGATCGCGTGGAGCTTCAATGCCGACCACCAACCGGTGGGCGGCCTCTTTGACGCGAGGGAGGACGCCCTGGTCGACGGATGCCTCCTGGCGAGCTACATCACCTTTGACCTTTCTCCCGAGCTGGCCCTCGGGCGCCCGGCGGAAATCGGCGAGATCGACGCGGACCTGGTCGCGCGGGTGGGAGCCCGAGTGGCGCAGGCGGGGGTCCCGCTCGAGGCGCAGGCCCTCGCGGCGCTGCTGGGCACGGTGTGGCCCGCGATGCAGAAGATGAAGCGGCGCGACAGGAAGTACGCCGCCGCGAGGGAGCGCGCCTTCACGTCCGCCGCCGGGCGCGCCTACCTTCGCGAGCTCTCGATCGACGAGCTACCCGGGCTGACGGCCCCGGAGACCACCGCCGTCATGCTGGCGCTGTGCGAGGCGCTCGGGATGCCCGTCAACTTCATCGCGCCGGCCTTCGGCCTCCAGAAGAACCTGCCCTACGGCGACAATGCGGCGCTCCGGCAGATGGTGGAGCGGCAGTGGGCGGTGGCGAGGCAGTTCGGCGTGAGCATCGGCTTCCACTCGGGCTCGGGAAAGTCGGCCGAGAACTACCGCGTCATGGGTGAAGTCACCGGGGGATCGCTCGAGATCAAGACGAGCGGGCGCTACACCTACGAGATGGGCGTCGCGCTCTTCCGCTCGGGCGAGCCCGCCGACAGCGCGCTGTGGGGGGACTGGTACCGCTTCACGCTCGAGCTCGCCCTCGCCGGGGCGTTCAGCGCCAACGAGGCGGAGATGCGGATGGCGCGCACCTTCGTCGCGGCCTCGCTGGCGAGGGCCGGGCGGCACGCGGACGTGTTCTCCTCCCCGGAGGCTTGCCAGGCGGCCATGGAGGCCCTTGAACCCAGCCCGGAGCACATGTTCTTCTTCGAGTACAACTTCCTGTTTGTGCTCGCCGCGGGGGGCCGCCCGGAAAAGGCGGCGCTGGGCGACCATTCCCCGGCCGGCTACGCCCAGCGCGCCCGGTTCTACTCCATAAGCCCCGTGGCGAGGCTTCTTTACGCAAAGGGCGTCGCGGGCTACATCATCTTCCTGGCGGAGCAGACGGGCCTCGTCGCCGCCGAGCGCTGCGCCGGCGCCGAGAGGCTCCTTTCCCGGATCAGGACCTACGACGAGTTCCTCGACTCAATCTCCCGATGAAAGCCTTCATTCACGACGACTTCCTGCTGCACACCTCGGCCGCCCGCGAGCTGTACCGCGGCTTCGCCGAGGCCGAGCCCATCTACGACTACCACTGCCACGTGCCGCCGGCGCAGATCGCCTCCAACCACCAGTTCGCCGACCTGACGGAGATATGGCTTGGCGGCGACCATTACAAGTGGCGGGCGATGCGCGCCAACGGCGTCGACGAGCGCTTCTGCACGGGGG
>CAYNLL010000347.1:0-3975 GCA_964398015.1 uncultured Opitutaceae bacterium
CCTGTGCCGTGCGCTCAAAGGCTCAAGACCTTTTCATGTCAAGGTGGGCGCCTCCTCCCCGGTGTTTGCTTTCCGATTTACGGCCTAGCAGCTCCCGAGACGGTTTTGGCTCCCGTAATGTTTCCAAGGCAAAGAGCAGTTATTGAAAGCACCTCGAACACTGCAGGGTGTCTGGCCTTGAGTCTGGGTAATGTCCGCGCACCGTCAAGTATGCCCTTGCGCATTCTCCTGCCCACGATCGGCAGCTCGGGCGACGTGCATCCGGTGATCGGGCTCGGCCGCGCGCTGCGGGAACGCGGCCACCAGGTGACCGTCGCGACCAACGAGATCTTCTCCGAGCAGGTCCAGTCGAACGGCCTTGAATTCGTCGCCCTGGGGACGAGGGACGAGGCCGAGTCGATCATGCGCGACCCGAGGCTGTGGGACCCGCTGTCGGGCTTCCCCTGCATCATAGAGAAGGCGCTCCTGCCGAACGTCCGGCGCCTCTACGACATCATCGCCGCCCGGCAGGGTCCCTCGAGCGTCGTCGCGGCGACGACGCTCTGCCTCGGCGCGCGGGTCGCCCAGGAGCGCCTCGGGGTCAGGACGGCGTCTCTGCACCTGCAGCCCAGCGTCTTTCGGAGCCTCGCCGACAACGGGAGGCTCGCGTGCTTCAATCTCGGGCCCGGGGTGCCGCGCCTGTACAAGCGCCTCTTCTTCTGGCTCGTGGACAGGGCCGTGGTCGAGCGCAGGCTCGGCCCTCCCCTCAACGGCTTCCGGGCGACCCTGGGCCTGCCGCCGGCCCGCGGGATCTTCAGCCGGTGGTTCCACTCTCCCGAGCTCGTGCTCGGCCTCTTCCCCGGGTGGTTCGCCGCGCCGCAGGCCGACTGGCCCGCCAACACCCACCTGACGGGCTTCGTCCTCCACGACGAGGAGGCGCGGGCCCTGCCCCCCGGGCTCGAGGCGTTCCTCGGCGCGGGCCCGCCGCCCCTCCTCGTCACGCCGGGCTCCGCCGCGACCGACCGCACGGCCTTCTTCAGCGCGACGGCGGGGGCGTGCGCGGCGCTGGGCGTGCGCGCCATGCTCGTGACCAACCACCCGGCGCAGCTGCCGGCCGCCCTCCCCGCGGGGGTCCAGGCCTTCCCGTACGTCCCCTTCAGCCGGGTGCTCCCGAGGTGCGCGGCCATCGTCTACCACGGCGGCATCGGGACCCTGGCGCAGGCGGCAAGGGCGGGCGTTCCCCACCTGGTGGTTCCGAACGCGCACGACCAGCCCGACAACGGCCAGCGGATCGAGCGCCTGGGCATGGGCCTTTCGGTGGGCCCGCGGGCCTACCGCCGCGGCGCAAGCCGCGCGATCGCCGCCGTCCTCCGCTCGCCGGAGATCCTGAGGCGCTGCCGCGAGCGTGCGCCCGCGGTCGACGCCGCGGCGGCGCTGGATCGCGCCTGCGAGCGGATCGAGGGGCTCGGGCCGGCGGCCGGCCCGTGACGCCTCAGGAGCCGAGGATGCTCGCGTCGAGGTGCTGGATGATCAGCTCCTGCACCGTCGCCAGGAAGAGGTAGCACATGAACGCCTTGCGGACGTCGTCGCCCAGGCCCTTCATGTCGATGTCGCCCGTCTCCAGGGCGTCGTCGCTCAGGGTCTTCAGCCTGCGCTCCCGCAGCTGGAGCCGGATGGCCGTGCACGCCCGCACGATCGGCTCGGCGTTGCCCTCGTCGAAGGCGACCACGCCCTCCGAGAAGAACTCGCCGTCAAAGAGCGCCAGGAGAGCGCGAAGGTCCTCGTTCTGGCCCTCGAGGAGCTCGCCTATCCAGGCGCCCCGGAACTCCTGGTCGAGGTCGTGCAGGGCCTGCGGGGCCGCGAGGGTCTTCTCCAGCTCGAAGGAGAGCTCCCTGATGACGTCCAGGAGGGGCGCCACCACCGGGAGGCTGAGCTTCACCTCAACGCGTTTCATCGGGCTCTAGGACCGCGGTCAGGTGCCACTGGTGGAGGGTGAACACGTGGGCCTCCGCGGTCTCGCGGACGCCCACCCACACGACCGAGCGCCCTTGCTCGTGCACCTCGAGCATGTGCTTGCGCGCCTTCGCCTCGTCGAACCCGAGGACCTTCTTGAACACCATGACGACGTACGACATGAGGTTGACCGGGTCGTTCAGCACGACGACCCGCCACGCGTGGTCGAGCTGCGTCGCCGATGCCGGGCGGTTCTCCGTCCGGGTGTGGGTGCGCGACTCAGACACGGAAAATCGGGCCCGCGTGAGGGCCCTCAGGCCTTCTCACGGATGGCCGCCTCGATCCTGGCTTCCGCTTCATTTAGGGGCAGCTTGAGCGTTTCCGCGGCGCCGCGCCACCTCATTTCTACGATACCCTCCTTTATGCCCCTGCCCCCGACGGTGATCCTCAGGGGGATCCCCAGGAGGTCGGCGTCCTTGAACTTGACGCCCGGGCGCTCGGCCCTGTCGTCCACGAGGACGTCGGCCCCCGCGCGCTCCGCGGCCGCCGCGAGGCGCCCGGCGATCTCGGCGGCGTCCGCGGCCTGCGGGTCGAGCAGGCAGACGAGGACCTGGAAGGGAGCGATCGGCCACGGCCAGATGATCCCGTCGGCGTCATGGCGCTCCTCGATCACCGCCTGGAGCGTCCGGCTGATGCCGATCCCGTAGCACCCCATGACGAACAGGTGCCTCTCCTTCTTGTCGTCGGTGTAGGCGGCGTCGATCCGCTCGGAGTACTTGGTGCCCAGCTTGAAGATGTGGCCGACCTCGATGCCGCGCTTCACCTTGAGGGGCCGGCCGCCCACGGGGTCGGGTTCGCCCGCGCGCACGCGCCGGAAATCCCCGAAGCGCGTGACCTCGAGGTCGCGCGCGACGTTGACGTGGCGCAGGTGGAACCCGTCCCGGTTCGCCCCGGTGGTGCCGTCTCCGACAAGGCGGATGGCGTGGTCGGCGAAGATCCCCGCGAGCGCCTTCGGGTCCCTGATCGTGCCGCGCACGGTCCCCAGGCTCCCGGGCTTGGCCCCCATGACCGGCTCGATCTCCTCGGGCGTCGCAGGCCTGACGAGGAGGAACCCGAGGGCGCCGAGCTTCGCCTCCTCGAGCTCGTCGCTCCCCCGGAGCACCACGGCGAAGGGCTTGCCGTCGCCGATGTAGACCAGCGTCTTGAACTGGCGATCCGCCGGCACGCCGTGCGGCGGGGCCTCCAGCGCCGCGATCGTGACCACGCCCGGGGTCGGGAACTCCTCGAGGGCGGCCTCCGGGGCGGCGTCGGCGAACCCCTCCGGGACGAGGGCGCTTCGGGCCTTCTCCCGGTTCGCGGCGTAGCCGCTCTCCTCGTTGAAGAACAGGTCGTTGTCCCCCACGTCGGCGGGCACCATGAACTCGTGGGAGTAGCTGCCTCCCATGACGCCGGTGTCGGCCTCGACCGAGATCGCCTGGGTGCCGATGCGCCGGAAGAACGCCTCGTAGGCCGCCTTCATGGCGTGGTAGCTGCGGATGGCGCCCTCGTCGTCCGCGTCGAAGGAATAGGCGTCCATCATGACGAACTCCCGCGCCCGCATCAGGCCGAAGCGCGGGCGGATCTCGTTGCGGAACTTGGTCCCGATCTGGAAGAAGGTCTTCGGCAGGTCCCGGTAGCTCGTGATCTCGGCCTTCACCAGCGGCGTGATGACCTCCTCGTGGGTGGGGCCGAGCACGAACTCGGGCTCCCTCGGGCCGCGCTTGCCGTCCCCGGCGCTGTCCACGCGGAACATGATCTCGCGCACGGGCCCCCACCGCGGGCCGTCCGCCCAGAACTCGGCGGGATGGACGTGGGGCATGGACAGCTCGATCGCCCCCGAGCGCTCCATCTCCTCGCGGCAGATGCGCGAGAGCTTCTGCATCACGCGCAGGCCGAGCGGCAGGTACGTGTAGAGTCCGCCGCCGAGCTTGCGGACAAGCCCGGCGCGAATCAGCAGCCTGTGCGACGCGATCTCGGCGTCGGACGGGCTTTCCTTCAGCGTGG
>CAYNLL010000348.1:0-3973 GCA_964398015.1 uncultured Opitutaceae bacterium
AGCTCAGCACGAAGAACACGATCGCCGCATTGATCGTTGCCTTGCTGAGCACGTTGCCCGTGTCCGCGCCGAATGTCGCCTCCGCCATGCCGCCTCCCATCGCCGCGCCCATCCCGCCGTCGGATTTCGCCTTCTGCATGAGTACCAAAAAGATAAGGACGACTGACGTGCAGATGAGGATGAACGTGAAGATGCCTAGGAGGATGTTCATGTCGAGGAAGGGTCAGCGAAGCAGATCGGGCCCGACTTTGTCAACGCCGGGGCGTCACAGGGCGTCCGGGCGCTCGACCCCCAGTTTCTCGAGGAGGCGGTGCAGGTCGTCGTTGCCCCGGTACTCGATCACGATCCTCCCCTTCTTCGGCGAGTGGAATACCGCCACGCGGGCGCCCAGGTGCGAGGTCAGCCTCTTCTGGATGCTCTCGACGGCCGAGGCGTCGCGGGGCGCGAGGGCGCGTGAGCGGGCCTTGGACGGGCCCAGCGCCTTGCCTGCCTGGCCCAGCTTCTCGGTCATGCGGACGCTCAGCCCCTCCTCGATCACGCGGCGCGCGAGCACCGTGCGGCGCGCGGGGTCTTCCATCGCCAGGAGCGCCTTGGCGTGGCCGACGCTCAGCAGGTCCTTGGCGATGAAGCCCTGGATCTCGGCGTCGAGCGACAACAGGCGCAGCGCGTTGGCCACGGAGGCGCGGCTCTTGCCCACGCGCTCCGCCGCCGTCTCCTGGGTGAGGTCGAAATCCCGGACGAGGCTTGCGTAGCCGAGCGCCTCCTCGATCGGGTTGAGGCCCTCGCGCTGCAGGTTCTCGATGAGCCCGATGGAGGCCGCGGACGCGTCGCTCGCCTCCACCAAGCGGGCCGGTATCGTCTTGATCTTCAGAAGCTGGAACGCCCGCCAGCGCCGCTCTCCCGCGATCAGCTGGAACTTGTCGCCGTGCCTGCGCACCACGATCGGCTGCAGCAGGCCCTCGCTGCGGATGCTGTCGGCGAGCTCGGCGAGCTGCTCCTCGGGGATTTCGCGCCGCGCCTGGTAGGGACTCGGCTCCACCAGGTGGACCTGGATCTCGAGGTACCCGGCCGCGGCCGGTGGGTGGGCGGCGGGCGCCGGTGGGGCGGACGGCTTCGCCGCCGAGATGAGGGCGCCAAGTCCGCGGCCGAGACGGGATTTTTGTGGGGATGCCATGGGAAAAGGGGTCGCTCCCGGGCTCACTTGCCCCCCGGGACGAAGAGCACCTGGCCCGCCTGGATCCGGGACGGGTCCACGAGCTTGTTGGCGTCGATGATGTCCTGGGCCTTGGCGCCAGTCTTCTTCGCGATGAGCCCCACGGAATCGCCCTTGAGCACCGTGTAGTTGAGGCCCTGCTTGGGGTAGGAGTCGCCGAAGGCGACCCGGGGGATGTCCGGAGCGGTCGCCGGGCGGGGCTGCGCGGCAGGCGCGGCCGGCCTGGCCACCGCATCGAGCGCGGCGTTGGTCTGCTTCGCCATGCTCTCCATCTGGCTGGCCACCTTCTGCAGGATGTCGGCCCGCGAGGCGTCGACCGCCGACTTGATGAAATCGTTGAGGTCGGCGACCGCGCCGTTGAGCTGCTCGGGCGTCACCGCGCCGCGCCCGGCGTCCAGCGACGCGACCTTCGCCTTGAGCTCGGCGTTCTCATGCTCGAGCTGCTCTACCCGAAGCGTGAGCTCGCCGAGGCGCTGCGTGAGGCCGCGGACGTCCTCGTGCAGGTCTGCGACCTCGGTTTGGGCGCGCGCGCGCGGGGCCGCGGCCAAGAGCGCGAGTGCGCCGCAGACAACGGTCAGGCGACAGGGAACGGACCATCCAGGCATCGGCCCGCAATCTGTCCAAAAGGAACGCTGAAAACAAGCGGCATGTGTCCCCGCCGCCCTCAGCGGCCGAAGGGTGCGGCCGAGACCAGGGCCGGCATCGCCTGCGAGGCGATGACGGTGCCCGCGGGAAGGGGAAATCCGCGGGCAAACTCGGAGGCGGGGAGCATCCGCCCTCCCGGACGCTGGAGCCGGCGCACCCTGAGGGTCCCGGCACCTGCGGCCACGAGGAGGCCCTCCGGGTCGAGGCCCGTCACCGTGCCCGGGGCGGCTGCAGGTCCCGTCCCCAGCGCGTCCGCCTGCCCGAACTTCACGGTCGCGCCGGCGAGGTCCACCGCGACGGAAGGCCACGGGTTAAGCCCGTTCACGCGAGCCGCGAGCACGGCGGCCGGGGCGGAGAAGTCCAGCACCCCGTCGGCCTTCGACAGCCGGCGGCAGAAGCTCGCCCTCGACCCGTCCTGGGGGATGAACTCAAGCTCCCCGCGCGCCAGGAGGGGAAGCGTCCTGGCGACGAGGGGGATCGCCCCCGCGGCGAGCCTGGCCTCGACGTCCTGCGCCGTGTCCAGCGGCGCGATCGCGACGCGCTCGACGCCCCCGACCGGGCCCGCGTCGAGCTCGCGCACGATCCTCATGAGCGTCATGCCGGTCTCCCGGTCGCCGGAGGCCACGGCGCTCTGTATCGGCGAGGCCCCCCTGTAACGGGGAAGGAGCGAGGCGTGCAGGTTGAGGGTCCCGAGGCGGGGCAGCGCGATGAACAGGTCGCGGAGGATGTGGCCGTACGCCACGACGAGCACCACATCCGGCTGCAGCGCGGCAAGCGCCTCGAGCGCGTCCGCGTCCAGCCGCTCCGGCTGGAGCACCGGGACGGGGCGTCCCGCCGCCCAAGCCTTCACCGCGTTGGGGTTCACTTCCTGGCCCCTGCCTGAGGCGCGGTCGGGTCCGGTCACGATGCCGACCATCCGCGCCACGGCCCCGCCCTCCCCCGCCAGCCAGCCGAGCAGCGGGATCGCCACCGGGTCAGACCCCATGAAGACGAGGCGCAGCGGTTCCGCCATGGGAGCCTACTTCCAGCCGCTCCGGTCGACTTCGTCGCCGCGGGGCTTGCCGACGAGCTCGAACTCGACCGGGCAGCCGCTCAGGTCGAACTCCTTGACGAGGCCCGCCTCAAGGTAGCGGCGGTAGCTCTCGGAGAGCCTCTCCTCGCGGTTGCAGAACACCCGCACGCGAAATGGCCGGTTGCCCGTCTGCGTGGCGTAGTAGATCTTGAAGCGCCGCGCGCCGATGGACGGGGGCGGCGTGCGCTCGGCGAGGCGCGCCAGTGTCTCGTTGAGGCGCGCGGTCGGCAGCTTCTTGTCGAGCGTGCGGTGGAGCTTGACCGCCGCGTTGAGCATGCGGTCCACCTCGAAGCCGCTCACGGCCGACACGAAGATGAGCGGCGCCCCCGGCGTGAAGAAGAGCCGGTCGAAGAGCGCCTTCTCGTACTTCTCGCGGTAGTCGCGCTCGCTCTTGGAGCCCTGGATCCCTCCCTGCTTCCTGAACGCCTCGTGCACCAGGTCCCACTTGTTGACGATGATGGCGATCGGCTTGCGGTCCTTCACGGCCTCGCCGGCGATCGCCTTGTCCTGTTGGGTCACCCCGTCGAGGGCGTCGAGCACGAGGAAGACCACGTCGGACCTCTGCATCGCGTCGAGGGAGCGCAGGCGGGCGAAGTACTCCACCGAGGTCGCGAGCTTCGTCGCGGCCTTTATCCCCGCGGTGTCGATCAGGCGGAACGGGTGCATCTTGCGGTCGCGGCCCTTGAATTCGAAGGGCAGCTCGATCGCGTCGCGGGTCGTGCCCGCCAGGTCGTTGACGATGAGCCGGTCGCTGTTGAGCAGCCTGTTCGCTAGGGAGGACTTCCCGACGTTGGGCCGGCCGATGAAGCTGATGCAGATGGGGCCGGGAGGGCGTCCGTGGCGGGCGGCCTCGGCCGGGGGAGCCTCCTCGCGCGCCTCGTGCCGCCCCACCCTGTCGAGAATGGCCTCGCGCAGCTCCGTCTCGCCGCGGCCGTGCTCGGCAGAGACGCAGATAGGGTCCCCGAGGCCGAGCCGTGCGACGCCGCCCAGGTCCGCCTTCTCGTCCCCGAAGTCGGCCTTGTTGACGACGACGATCACGGGCT
>CAYNLL010000349.1:0-3969 GCA_964398015.1 uncultured Opitutaceae bacterium
ACGGGAAAGTACCCGACCGTGAGCGGCCTGGAGCACGACGAGATGGGGCACCCGACGGGCAATCCCGCGATGCACCAGAAGATGACCGCCAAGCGCAGGGAGAAGCTGAGGACGCTCGCCGCGACGCTCCCGGTGCCCGAGGTGTTCGGCGACGCCTCCGGCGACGTCCTAGTCGTCGGCTGGGGATCCACCTGGGGGCCGATCCGGGAATCGGTCAACCGGCTGAGGGCCGGAGGGGTCAAGGCCGGCCAGGTCCACCTGCGCCATGTCCACCCGCTCCCCCCGGGGCTCCCGGAGATCTTCACGCGCTACAGACACGTGCTCGTCGTCGAGATGAACGACGAAGGGCTCTACGGCTTCGGCCAGATGGCAATGATGCTGCGCGCCCGCTACGCCCTTCCTTCGATCGGCAGCATCACAAAAACCGACGGCCTCACCTTCAAGATCGAGGAGATCGTCCAGAGGGTGACCGCCAAGCTCGGCCGCAACGGCACCCACAACTGACTTTAAACACACCCTCGCCCGACATGTCCTCCACAGCCCTTGACCAGCCCGCGCCCCCCCAGGCGCCCACCGTCCCCTTGACGAAGAAGATCCTCACGGCCGACCACCCGACGTGGTGCCCGGGGTGCGGCGACTTCGCCGTGCTTGCCGCGTACTACCGCGTGCTCGAGAAGCTCCAGTATTCCCACCAGAACATCGTCACGCTGGCCGGCATCGGCTGCTCCTCCCGCTTCCCGTATTTCGTGAACACCCACGGCGTTCACTACATCCACGGCCGCTCGCTCCCGTTCGCCGCGGGGGTGAGCCTGGGCAGGGACGACGTGCATGTCTTCGTCTTCGGAGGAGACGGGGACGGGTTCTCGATCGGGGGCAACCACCTGGTCCACACCGGCAGGAAGAACGTGAGCATGACATACGTCATCATGGACAACTCCGTCTACGGCCTGACGAAAAAGCAGACCTCGCCGACGTCTCCCATCGGCTTCAAGTCGAAGACAGATCCGACCGGCGCCCTCGACCAGCCGATCAACGCCATGCGGACGCTCGTCAACAGCGGCGCCTCCTTTGTCGCCCGAAGCCACGCGACCCAGGTGAACCACATGATCGAGATGATGCTGCGCGCGGCGCGCCACGACGGCTTTTCGGTCGTCGAGATCCTCTCGGAGTGCGTGGAATTCTACGAGGGAGCATTCGACGCCGCGGTGCCGCGCAAGGGCGGGCAGTTCAGGGTGATCGAAGAGAAGAAGCACGACGGGACTCCGGAGGACGCCCTGCGCCACGACCCGACCGACGAGGTCGCGGCCTTCGGCCTGGCTTCGCTGCCCTCGCCCGGCGTCTTCGGGGTCTTCTACGAGACCAAGCGCCCGACCAAGAACCGCCTCGAGGCGGGCCTCATCGAGAAGGCCCGAGAGAAGACCAAAGGGGCGTCCGATCTTGAGCTGCTCCAGGCCACCTTTCGACGCATGAGGTAGGCGGCGGGCGCCAGGCGCGGCCTCGGAGAGGGCCTGAGCGGCCCGCTTCCCGGGAGTGCACTGGCATCCCAAGCAACCTAACTCAAGCAAAGCATACTAAGGCTTCAGTCACATTGTCATCCAACAACACATGAAAACTCAGAAAATGACCTCTACTCTAGCGGCCGCACTCGGCCTGGCTGTCGCGGCGGCCTCCGCAGCCGATGTCCCCACCAACTGGGATGCACTCTGCGCCTCGTGCCACGGAAAGGACGGCGCGGGGCACACCAAGGCGGGAAAGAAGCTCGATGTGAAGGACCTCACCGACGCCGCCTACCAGAAGACGTTCACCGACGCCGACGCCTTCAAGTCTTTGAAGGAGGGACTCAAGGCCAAGGACGACCCCGACACCACGAAGATGAAGCCCTTTGCCGAGAAACTCTCCGATGACGAGATCAAGGCTTTGGTGGCGTACGTCCGCACGCTAGCCAAGTGACCGAGGCCTCGCCACCCCCCGCGGCGCCAGGGCCCGCCCACCAGTCCATCTGGCGGAATTGGTTCAGCTTTGCGGGCCTGATCGTCGCGACGGGAAGCCTGTTCGCCTTCTTCTTCCTCTTCACCCTGGACATCACGGGCTCGGGCAAGAGCAACCCCTACCTCGGGATCCTGTGCTACGTCGTCGCCCCGTCGTTCCTCGCGCTCGGCCTCACTGTGTTCTTCCTTGGCGCGTGGAGGCGCAGGAGGGAGCTCGCCAGGCTAAAGGGCCTGGGGAAGCCCGCTCCGCTTGCGATCGACCTGTCGCGAAAGACGGACCGGCGCCTGATGGCCGTGTTCGTGTCCGGAGGGCTCATCTACCTGCTGATGACCGCGGTCGGCAGCTACCAGACCTACGTCTACACCGAATCCGACAACTTCTGCGGGATGGTGTGCCACTCGGCGATGGGCCCTGAGCTTACGGAATACCGCCGCCACGCCCACGCGAGGGTCGCCTGCGTGGACTGCCACGTGGGGGAGGGGGCGAGGAGCTACATCGCCGCGAAGATCAACGGCGTGCACCAGCTCTATTCGATCACGTTCAACAAGGTGCCCCGCCCGATCCCCACGCCGATCCACAACCTGAGGCCCGCCCGCGAGACCTGCGAGCGCTGCCACTGGCCGGAGAAGCACACGGGCAACCTGGAGCGCACGCTGCCCCACTACCTGGCGGACGCGGCCAACACCCCCTTTACGGTGCGGCTTCTCCTTCTGGTGGGAGGCAGCGGCTCCGACAACGGGAAGCCGGGCGGCATCCACTGGCACACGAGCAAGGACACCAAGGTCGAGTATTTCGCGTCGGATCCCCAGCGCCAGACGATCCCATGGGTGAGGGTCACCGACAGGCAAGGGGTGGTCACGATCTACCGCAACCCGAAGTTCAAGGGGGATCCGGATCCCAGCCAGGTGCGTGCGATGGACTGCATCGACTGCCACAACCGCCCAGCGCACCGCTACAACTCGCCCAACGACGCGGTAGACGAGGAGATCTACCTCGGCCGGATCGACAGGGACCTTCCCTCGATCAAGCGCACAGCCGTTGACCTGCTGACCCAGGCCTATTCCACACAGGAGGAGGGCGCGTCAAAGATCGCAAGCGAGCTCCACAAGAAGTACCCGGGAGCCAAGGGGATCGACGCGACTGCCGAGGCGGTCTCGGCCGTCTACCGCAGCAATTTCTTCCCGGAAATGAAGGCGGACTGGAGCAAGTACCCGGAGAACATCGGCCATCTCGACACGCCGGGGTGCTTCCGCTGCCATGACGGCAACCTCAAGGCCGACAACGGCAAGGCCATGCCGGCAACCGCGTGCGACAGCTGCCACGTCATCCTCGCCGAAGGGGGTGGCTCGGAGCTCTCCCAGCTGGCGCCGAATGGCGTCCGCTTCAAGCATCCCGCCACGGAGATTGACGGCCTCGGTCTCACCTGCGCCGACTGCCACAACGGGAAGAACCAGGAAAACTAGGGATCGGGGACCCCGGGCGCTACTTGACCGCGGCAAGCTCGGTTGCGATCAGCTCGCGGATCCTGCCGCGGGCATCCGCCACCGGCAGCTCCCCCTTGTCGATCTTCGCGAGCAGCGCCCTCTGCGCCAGGTAGTCCTTGTTGGCGACCCCCGCCTTGCTCTGCAGCATCCGCCAAGCCTTCCGGCGCTCGACGGCGAAAAGGACCATCTGGCGGGACACGGCGTAAAAGCGGACCTTTCCGTGCTCCTCGGCCTTGATGAAGCACTTGAAGTTGCCCACAAAGCTGCGGTGCGCCGGGTTAAAGACGCGCCGGTGGATGACGTCGTCCTGGGTGATGAGGTGGAGCTGGTCGTCGAGCAGCGTCAGGCGCCCGGCCTCCTCCTCGGTGATCGTCTTGACGTGCTTGCGGAACCGCCCCTCGGTGAGCGCCCAGTGTGCCACGGTGAAGTTGTACTCGGAGCCGTCGGTGGCGTACTTGGTCCTCCACCAGTCGCGGTCGGTGTTCGGGTTGCCCTT
>CAYNLL010000350.1:0-3957 GCA_964398015.1 uncultured Opitutaceae bacterium
GCCCTTCGGGACACCCTTGTTGTACTTGCCGGTGAGGAGGCCGGAGGCGAGCGGGGACCAGATGGTCGTCCCCAGGCCCGGGAAGGCGTAGAGCCGCGAATATTCCGTCTCGACGCGCGCGCGGTGGAAGAGGTTGTACTCGGGCTGCTCCACCACGGGGTGGTGGAGGCCGAGGCGGTCGCACACCGCGTGGGCCGACTCGATCTGGGCCGCGGACCATTCGCTGGTGCCCCAGTAGAGGACCTTGCCCTGGACGATCAGGTCGTGCATCGCGCGGCACGACTCCTCGACCGGCACGGTCGGGTCCGGGCGATGGCAGTAGTAGAGGTCGAGGTAGTCGACCTGGAGCCGGCCGAGGGCGTCGTGGCACGCCTCGACCACGTGCTTGCGGGAGAGCCCCTCCTCGTTGGGCCGGTCGCCCTTCGCCCCGAAGAAGACCTTGCTGGAGACCAGGTAGCTGCTGCGCCGCCACCCCGCCTTCTTGAGGATGGCCCCCATCACGATCTCCGCCTGGCCGTCCGCATAGGACTCCGCATTGTCGAAGAAGTTTATCCCCGCGTCGTAGGCGGTGTGGAGCAGCTTCCGGGCGACGGGGTCGCCGATCTGCTTCCCGAAGGTCACCCACGCCCCGAAAGAGAGGGCGCCGACCTTGAGTCCTGTCTTCCCGAGCTGGCGGTACTGCATGTCCATGGTGGTTCGATGGGGTTCCCTGAGGTTGGCGCGGATTGCCGCACTCCGCAAGGGCGGGCGGCGCTCCCGGTGACGGTTTGCAAAAGGGCTCGGCCCGATCCAGCGTCGGGTTGCCGATGTCAGTCGACGAGTTCAGGCAATCCGTTCGGGGCGCTCCGCCCCAGGGCCTCCCCGGGGCGCTCCTCGCGCTCTGGCACGACGCCCGGGGAGACTGGGATGCCGCCCACCGGTCGGCCCAGGAAGCGGAATCCGCCGACGGGGCGTGGGTCCACGCCTACCTTCACCGTGCGGAGGGCGACCTGGGCAATGCCGCCTACTGGTACCGGCGCGCCGGACGACCGGTTCCCTCCTGCAGCCTCGAGGCCGAATGGGGCCAGATCGCGGGCGAGCTGCTGGGGGCGGGAGGAGAGCGCGGGCGGTGCGCTTGACTGAGCGGCGTGTTGGGGGCAGGTATGGGCGGATGACCCTGCCTCTGGGCTGCCAAAGGTCCCGGGCGCGATGAAAAACCTCTGGAACAGCGCGGACGCCGCGAAATTCCCCGGTGACATGGGCCAGAGGGTCTACTCCTCCCGCCTCATCGGGAGCGTCCCCGCGCTCGTCCTCCACGGCGGGGGCAACACCTCGGTGAAGTGCCACGAAAGAAACATCTTCGGGGAGGAGGAGGCCATCCTGCGCGTCAAGGGCAGCGGCGCCGACCTCGCCTCGGTCGACGCGTCCGGGTTTGCGCCGTGCCGCATGCGCCACCTGCTCGCGCTGGCGGGCCTGGAGGCGCTGACCGACCTTCGGATGGCCGCGGAGCTGAGGGCCAGCATGACGGACCCGTCCGCCCCATCCCCGTCGGTCGAGGCCATCCTCCACGCGCTCTTCCCGGCAGCGTTTGTCGACCACACGCACGCGGAGGCGCTGATCTCGGTGACCAACGCGCCGGGGGGCGCGGAGCGCATAAGGGAGATCTACGGGGAGCGGGTGCTCGTCGTCCCCTACGTGATGCCGGGCTTCCTTCTCGCGCACGCCTGCGCCGGCCTGATCCCGGCGGGACTGAGCCCGGCCACGGTGGGAGTGGTGCTGATGCACCACGGCCTCTTCACCTTCGGCGACACGGCCGAGGCCTCGTACGCGAGGATGATCGACTTGGTGACGCTGGCCGAGGAGTACCTGGAGCGCCACGGGGCGTGGCGGCTGCAATGGCCGCCGGCGGAGCCGGGCGCCCGCCCGCCCCGGGCCGCGCTCGCCGCGTTCCGGCGGGACCTCTCCGCGGTCGCGGGTTTCCCGGCGATCGTCGCCTCGCATCGCGATGCGCAGAGCATGGGCTTCGCCCGGCGGCCCGACATCGCAGCCCTGTCCCAGCAGGGCCCGGCCACGCCGGACCACGTGATCCGCACCAAGCGCGTCCCGATGGTCGGCCGCGACCTGGAGGCCTATCGCGCGTCGTACGAGAGATACTTTGTCGCCTGCGCCTCGCGCCGCAGCCCGCGGCCCGCCATGCTCGACCCGGCGCCGCGCGTGGTCCTCGACCCGGAGTGGGGCCTCCTTGCGGCGGGCCGCACCGCCCGGGACGCCGCGATTGCGGGCGACCTCTACCGCCAGACCATGGGCACGGTCCTGCGCGCCGCGGCGCTCGGAGGGTGGAGCGCGCTCCCCGAGCAGGACATCTTCGACTGCGAGTACTGGGACCTCGAGCAGGCCAAGCTCCGCGTGGCGGGGCCGCCGCCCCTCTTTCAGGGCGAGGTCGCGCTTGTCACGGGGGCCGCCTCCGGGATTGGACGGGCCTGCGTCGACGCGCTGCTGCGCAGGGGCGCCGCGGTCGTCGGACTCGACATCAATCCCGAGATCCGGGGCATGTGCGGGGGGCCCGGATTCCTCGGGGTCCCCTGCGACCTCACGGCGGAGGCGCAGGTGTCCTCGGCCCTGGACGAGGCGGTCGACGCCTACGGGGGCCTCGACATGCTCGTCCTTGGCGCCGGCATCTTCCCCAAGAGCGTCCCCATCGGGGGCCTGTCGTCGGAGACCTGGAGGAGGGTGATGGCGGTGAACCTCGACGCCACCTTTGCCATGATGCGCGACTGCCACCCGCTGCTCAGGATGGCGCTCCGGGGAGGGCGTGTCGTCGTGATCGGCTCAAAGAACGTCCCTGCGCCGGGCCCGGGGGCGGCCGCGTACTCCGCGTCAAAGGCGGCGGTGAACCAGCTGGCGCGCGTCGCGGCCCTGGAGTGGGGCGCGGACCGGATCCGGATCAACACCCTGCACCCGAACATGGTCTTCGACACGGCGCTCTGGACTCCGGAGATCCTGGAGTCGCGCGCCCGCCACTACGGCATGAGCGTCGAGGCCTACCGGACGAACAACGTCCTGAAGGTCGAGGTCACGAGCCGCGACGTGGCCGAGCTTGCCGCCGAGCTCTGCGGGCCCCTCTTCGCGAAGACGACCGCGGCGCAAATCCCGGTGGACGGGGGAAACGACCGGGTGATATGAGGGTCAACGGAAAGCCCCAGCGCACGATCTGGCCGGGCGCCGACGGAGCCTCCGTCGAGATCATCGACCAGACGCTCCTGCCCCACGCGTTCGCCGTGGCACGGCTGGCCACGCTCGAGGACGCGGCCCACGCCATCCGCTCGATGAGGGTCCGCGGGGCGCCCCTCATCGGGGCGACTGCGGCCTACGGCATCTGGCTCGCCATGCTCGCCGACCCGTCGGACGGGGCGCTACGGCGGGCGGGCGGGGCGCTGATCGAGACGCGGCCGACGGCCGTCAACCTGCGGTGGGCGATCGAGCGGATGAGCGGATGGCTCGGGCCGGTCCCGCCCGGGGGGCGGCCGCAGGAGGCGCTCAGGCGGGCAGCGGAGATCTGCGACGAGGACGTCGCGATCAACACCGCGATCGGCGCCGCCGGCCAGGGGCTTATCCGGGCGATCGCCGCCCGCAAGGGCGGCGCGGTGAACATCCTCACGCACTGCAACGCGGGCTGGCTCGCGACCGTGGACGTGGGCACTGCCACCGCGCCGATCTACCTGGCCCACGATGCGGGGATCCCCCTCCACGTGTGGGTGGACGAGACGCGCCCCCGCAACCAGGGGGCGAGCCTGACCGCGTGGGAGCTCCTGAACCACGGCGTGCCCCACACCGTCATCTCCGACAACGCCGGCGGTCACCTCATGCAGCACGGCCAGGTCGACATGGTGGTGGTCGGCACCGACCGGACGACGGCGGCGGGCGACGTGTGCAACAAGATCGGCACCTACCTCAAGGCGCTGGCCGCGCGCGACAACG
>CAYNLL010000351.1:0-3942 GCA_964398015.1 uncultured Opitutaceae bacterium
CGTCGCGCCCGAGGGCTCCGCCCTGCGGGTGCGCTTCACCCACGCCGGCACGGAGCTCGCCTCGCGCGACGGCCCGGTCAAGTCCCTCGAGGTCGCGGGTGCCGACAAGGTGTTTCACGCCGCGACCGGCGTCATCGAGGCCGACACCCTGCGGGTGTCGTCGCCCGACGTGGCGGAGCCCGTGGCCGTGCGCTACGCATGGACAAACGCGCCCGAGGCCAACCTCTATTCGGACGCGGGCCTGCCCGCCGCCCCCTTCCGCTCCGACAACTGGTAGCCGGGGGGACGGCACTCCGGATCGGTCGCACGGCGACATTCTCCGCGCTTCGCTTGAATTCGACGGAAGATTGCCCTACTTGGTATCCGATGGATTCCATTCACGAGGGCCGGCGGCCCTTTGCGTTGCTAGCGGCGGTGATGGTCCTCGGTTTGGCGGGCGGGTGTGCCCGAGAGGCCGGCCAGGCGGCCGCGCCCGCGGACGCGAACGTCGTGGCCGTGGAGCAGCGCGACGTGCCCGTCGTGCGCGAGTGGATCGGCTCGCTGGACGGCTTCGTGAACGCGCAGATAAGGGCCCAGGTGAGCGGCTACCTGGTGAAGCAGGACTACAAGGAGGGCTCCGCCGTGAAGCAGGGGGACCCTCTCTTCGAGATCGATCCCAGGCCCTTTGCGGCGGCGCTCGAGCAGGCCGAGGGCACACTCGGCCAGGCGCAGGCCCAGTTGGGAAAGGCCAGCCTGGACGTGGACCGCTACACTCCCCTCGCGCGGGAAAAGGCGATCAGCCAGGAGGAGCTGGACGACGCGGTCCAGGCCCGGTTGGCGGCCCAGGCCATGGTCGCTTCGGCGCAGGCCGCCGTCGACCAGGCGAAGCTCAACCTGGACTTCACCCACATTGTCTCCCCCGTGGATGGAATTGCCGGCCTTGTCCGGGCCCAGATCGGCGACCTGGTCGGGCCTGCCACGGGTGCGCTGACGACGGTCTCGACGGTTGATCCCATCAAGGCCATTTTCCCGATCAGCGAGCAGGCGTACCTCGAGTTCAGGGGTCGCAACCCGGGCGCCCCGAGCATCCCGGCCGGCATCAAGTTTGAGCTGATCCTCTCGGACGGCACCGCCTATCACAGCGCCGGCACCTTCTTCGCGATCGACAGCCAGGTTGACGGCAACACCGGGACGCTCAAGGTGGTCGCCCTTTTCCCCAACCCGAACGGGCTCCTGCGGCCGGGCCAGTACGCCAGGGTCCGAGCCGCGGTCGATACCGACAAGGGGGCGCTGCTTGTCCCCTTGCGCGCGCTTTCCGAGCTTCAGGGCGGCTACCAGGTGGCCGTCGTCGATCGGGAAAACCACGTGCACATCGTCACCGTGACGACGGGGGCGCAGGTTGGCCAAAAGGTGGTCGTCGCCTCCGGGCTGCAACCCGGCGACCGGGTGATCGCGGACGGGGTGCAGAAGGCCAGGGACGGCGCGCTCGTGAATCCGCTCCCCTACACGGCAGCCGAGGCCTCCAAGTAGCCGCGCCGTGTCGAAGTTCTTCATCAACCGCCCCATCGTCGCCATCGTCATCGCGATCATCACGGTGATCGTGGGCGCGGTGTCCCTGGTCTCGCTGCCGATCGCCCAGTTCCCGAAGATCGTCCCCCCCGAGGCGCGCATCACGACGACCTACGTGGGCGCGGACGCCCAGACGGTCGAGCAGTCGGTGGCGACGCCCATCGAGCAGGTGCTCAGCGGCGTGGACAACCTGAACTACATGTATTCGATCAACGCGGGCGACGGGTCGCTGCGCCTGACGGCCAACTTTGACGTCGCGACCGATCCGAATACCGACCTGATCCTGACGCAGATGCGGGTGATCCAATCCAGCCCGCAGCTTCCCTCCGACGTGGCCAACTTCGGCGTCACCGTGCAGAAGCAGCTCACGGCCCCGCTCATGCTGGTCGCGCTCTACTCCCCTACCGGCGCCTACGACAGCACCTTCCTCGCGAATTACGCCTACATCAACATTATCGACCAGCTCACCCGCGTGCCGGGCATCGCGAGCGCCACGGTGTTCGGCGCGGGGCAGTACGCGATGCGGTACTGGGTGAAGCCCGACCAGCTCGCCAAGCTCAACATCACGGTCAACGAGGTCATCCAGGCCATCCAGAGCCAGAACACGGTAAACCCCTCGGGCCTGGTCGGAGCCGAGCCCGCCCCGAAGGGCCAGGACTTCACCTACGCGGTCCGCGTGCAGGGGCGCCTCACCTCCCCGGAGGAGTTCGGGGCGATCGTCATAAGGTCCAATCCCGACGGCTCGACGGTGCGCCTCCGCGACGTGGCCCGCGTCGAGCTCGGTGCCCAGGTGTACAACCTCAGGGGCCGCTTCAACGGCGAGCCGGCCGCAAACATCGCGATCTACCAGCTTCCCGGCTCGAACGCGCTCGACTGCGCCAACGGCGTGAAGAAGGCGATGGCGCGCATCAAGCAGAGTTTCCCGGAGGGCCTGGACTACCAGGTCGGCCTCGACACGACCCTGGCGGTCTCCGAGGGCATGCACGAGATCTCGAACACGCTCTGGCAGGCGATGCTGCTCGTCATCCTGGTCGTCTTCGTGTTCCTGCAGGGCTGGCGGCCGACGCTGATCCCGATGCTGGCGGTGCCGGTGTCGCTCGTGGGCACGTTCATCCTGTTCCCCGTGTTCGGGTTCTCGGTGAACACACTCTCGCTGTTCGGCCTCGTGCTGGCCATCGGGCTCGTGGTGGACGACGCGATCGTCGTCGTCGAGGCGGTCGAGCACCACATCGACGAGGGGATGGCGCCCCGCGACGCCACGATCCGCGCGATGCAGGAGGTGTCCGGCCCGGTCGTCGCGATCGCGATCATTCTCGCCGCCGTCTTCGTCCCGACCGCGTTCATCCCGGGGATCACGGGCCGCCTCTACCAGCAGTTTGCGCTGACGATCGCGATCTCGGTGATCATCTCTGCCTTCAACGCGCTCTCGCTCAGCCCCGCGCTGTGCGCGATGCTGCTCAGGCCCAAGGAAGAGAACACGGGGCCCTCGGGCAGGTTCTACGGCTGGTTCAACCGCCGCTTTGCGCGCGTGCAGGAAGGCTACGTGGGATTCTCGCGCCATCTGATCCACAGGAGCGGGCTGAGCTTCGTCGCCCTCGGGCTGTTTGCGCTCGCCGCCTACCTTGTCGGCAGGAAGCTGCCCACCGCGTTCCTGCCCGAGGAGGACCAGGGCTACGTCTACGTGCAGCTGCAGCTTCCCAACGCCTCCTCGCTCCAGCGCACGAGCGACGTCGCCCGGAAGGCGGAGGACATCATCAGGAGCACGCCGGGGGTGAAGAGCTGCACCTCGGTCATCGGGTTCTCCCTCCTCTCCACGGTCACCAACACGTACAGCGCATTCTTCTTCGTCAACTTCAAGCCCTGGTCGCAGAGGACGAAACCGGAGGAGCGCTATGAGGCGATAAAGGCGCACCTGAACCGGGAGCTGCGGAAGATCCCGGAGGGCCGCGCGCTCGCGTTCGCCCCCCCGTCGATTCCCGGCGTCGGTACGGCCGGCGGATTCAACTTCGTGCTCGAGGACCGCGCCGGCCGCGACATCGCCTTCCTCTCCGAGAACGTGAACAAGTTCATAGCCGAAGCGAGCAAGCGCAAGGAGCTCGTGAACATCTCCACGAGCTTCCTACCCTCGGTGCCGCAGGTCTTCGTCAAGGTGGATCGCGAGAAGGTCCTCAAGCAGGGCGTGGCCCTCTCGGACGTGTACCGGACGCTGCAGTGCTACATGGGCGGCATCTTCGTGAACTACTTCAACCGCTTCGGGCGCCAATGGCAGGTATACGTCGAGGCGGAGGGAGAGTACCGCGACCGGGCCGACAGGCTCGGCAGCTACTACGTGCGCAACCACGACGGCGTCATGGTCCCGCTCTCGGCGCTCACCACCGTCGAGAACCGCCTCGG
>CAYNLL010000352.1:0-3939 GCA_964398015.1 uncultured Opitutaceae bacterium
CTCGTCTACGATCAGAAGGCGGCCGACGACATCAAGGCCTCGATCGCCAACATCAAGAGCGTCTCCGACAAGCTGGCCAAGGGCGAGGGCACCCTCGGCAAGCTGATCAACGACCCGGGCCTCTATGACAGCGCCCAGGTCACCATCAAGAAGGTGGACCGCACCCTCGACGGCCTGAACGACTCGGGGCCGATCACGGCGGTCGGGATCGTCGTCAACGCGCTCTTCTGAGCCCGGGGCCCCGGGCGATCATACCCTGGGCCCGCGCTGCGCGAGCTTGCGCGCGCGCAGCCGCAGCCCGTTGAGCCGGATGAAGCCCGTCGCGTCGCTCTGGTTGTACCAGCTCTTCACGCCCTCCATCGAGGCCACCTTCGTGTCGTAGAGCGAGTACCTCGACTTGCGCCCGCAGGTGATGACATTGCCCTTGTAGAGCTTGAGCCGGACCGTCCCCGTCACGTACCTCTGGCTCTCGTCCACCAGGGCCTGGAGCGCCTCGCGCTCGGGCGCGAACCAGAACCCGTTGTACACCAGCTCGGCGTACTTGGGGATCAGCCCGTCGCGCAGGTGCATGACCTCGCGGTCCATCGTGAGCGACTCGACCTGCCGGTGGCCGTGCAGGAGGATCGTCCCTCCGGGCGTCTCGTACACGCCGCGGGACTTCATCCCGACGAAGCGGTTCTCGACCAGGTCCACCCTGCCGACGCCGTGCCGGCCGCCGATCGTGTTGAGCGCCCTGAGGACGCCCGCCGGCGTCAGGCGGCGGCCGTTCACCGCGACGCAGTCGCCCCTCTCGAAGTCGAGCTCGACGTACTCCGCCCTGTCGGGCGCGTCCTCGGGGGAGACCGAAAGCTTGAACATCCCCTTGTTCGCCCTCGTCGTCGGGTCGAACCACGGGTCCTCGAGGATCCCCGCCTCGTACGAGATGTGCAGGAGGTTCCTGTCCATCGAGTACGGCTTCTTGAGCGACGCCTCCACGGGGATCGCGTGCCTGCGGCAGTAGGCGATCATCTCGGCGCGCCCGGGGAACGTCTCGCGGAACGCGTCGATCTTCCAGGGGGCGATGATCCGCAGCCGCGGGTCCAGCGCCATGTAGGTGAGCTCGAACCGGCACTGGTCGTTGCCCTTCCCGGTCGCGCCGTGGGCGACCGTGTCGGCCTTCTCCCGGTGCGCGATCTCGACCTGGGCCTTTGCGATCAGCGGGCGGGCGATCGAGGTGCCGAGGTGGTACTGGCCCTCGTACACGGCGCCGGCCCGGATCATGGGGTAGACGAAGTCGCGCGCGAACTCCTCAACAAGGTCGAGCGTGAAGTGCTTCGAGGCGCCCGTGCTGCGCGCCTTGCGCGAGAGGCCCCTGAGCTCCTCCTCCTGGCCGATGTCGGCCGCGAACGTGATGATCTCCGCGTCGTAGGTCTCGCGGAGCCACTTGACGATGACGGACGTGTCGAGTCCGCCGGAATAGGCCAGAACGATTTTCATGGAGTGGGTGGCAGTATCGCGCCGCGGGCCGCCCCGCGCAATTTCATTTGCCCCGGGAGGCGTCGAGCAACGTGAGGATCGCCTTCTGGACGTGCAGCCGGTTCTCCGCCTCGTCGAAGACGACCGAGCGCGGGCTGTCCAGGACCGCCTGCTCGACCTCCTCGCCCGGGTGCGCCGGCAGGCAGTGCATGAACAGGGCGTCCGGCTTCGCGGATGCGAAGAGCCCGGCCGTGACCGCGTAGGGGCGCATCTGCGCGGCCCTCCTGGCCCCGTCCTTCTCGTGGCCCATGCTCGACCACACGTCCGTGTACACGATGTCGGCGCCGGCGACGGCCTCGCGGGGGTCGCGGGTGAAGTGGAAGTCGCAGGCGCGCCCCTGCGCCCTGAGCAGCTCGCGGATCCGCTCGCCCGGCTCGTAGCCCTCGGGGCCGGCCAGCGAGACCTTCATCCCGAAGACGCTGGCGCCGAGGATCCAGGAGTTCGCCATGTTGAAGCTCGTGTCCCCCAGGAAGGCGACCTTGCGCCCCCTGAGCGAGGCGGCCAGGTCGCCGCTGGGGCCCGCCCACCTCTCCGCGGCGGTGAACGCGTCGGCGCAGATCTGGCACGGGTGCAGGAAGTCGGTGAGGCCGTTGACGACGGGAACGCCCGAGGCCGCCGCGAGCCGCTCCACGTCGGCCTGGTGGAAGGTGCGGATCACGATCCCGTGGACGAAGCGCGACAGGACCCGCGCCGTGTCCTCGATCGACTCGCCGCGCCCGAGCTGGAGGTCGCCCGCGTTCAGGAAGAGCGCGCGGCCCCCGAGCTCGTTGATCCCGACCTCGAAGGAGACCCGGGTGCGGGTGCTCGACTTCGCGAAGATGAGGGCCCAGGTCTGGCCTCCGAGCACCGCCTGCGCCGGCTTCCCCCGCGCGCGCTTCAGCTCCCGTGCGAGCGAGAATACCTCGCCCCATTCCGGGGTGGTCAGGTCGGTCTCTCTGAGGAAGTGCTTCATCGAGTGAAGCGGATATCCCTAGCGGATCGCGGGTCGCCCGGCCAGAGGAAAGTGGCCCTTCGCCGTAAAGTCACCTTGCCTGCAGCCTCATGGTCAACGGTTTACGGCTGCGACCCCCCGCGCGGGGGCGGCCCCCCGGGGACCGGCCGCGGCGTCAGGACGCCGCCAGCACTTCCCTGAAGATCTCGACCGAGCGGGAGAGCTCCGCGGCCGAGGCGTTCAGGGGCGGAAGCAGCCGGATCACGTTGACCCCGGCCAGGGCGGTGAGGAGCCCCCGCTCGCGAAGCGCCGCCGCGTAGGGGCCAGAGTCCCTCGCCATCTGGACGCCGACAAGGAAGCCCAGGCCCCGGATGCCCTGGACATGGGCCGGGAAGTCGGCGGCCATCCGCCCGAGCTCCCGGATCCACGGGACGCTCTCGCGGGAGACATGGGCCAGCAGGCCCTCCCTCTCGATCACGTCGAGCACGGCGAGGGCGGCCGCGCAGGCGAGCGGCGTGCCGCCGAAGGTCGACCCGTGGGAGCCCGGCTGGAACAGGTCCGCCGAGCGCTCCCCCACCCACATGGCGCCTATGGGGAAGCCGCCGCCCAGGCCCTTCGCCATCGACACGGCGTCCGGCCGGATGCCGGCGTGCTCGAAGGCGTAGAACCGGCCCGTGCGCCCCGCGCCGCACTGCACCTCGTCGAGCATCAGCAGGAGGTTGTGCGCGTCGCACAGCCTGCGCAGGCCGACGAGGAACTCGGGGGTGCACGGGTTGATCCCCCCGTCCCCCTGGATCGTCTCGACGAAGATGGCGGCGGTGTCGGCGTCCACGAGGCTCTCGAAGCTCGCGAGGTTGTTGAGCTCGCCGAACACGAAGCCCGGGACCAGGGGGCGGAACCCCTTCTGGACGCTCTCCTTCGGGGTCGCGCTCATGCCCCCGAACATCCGCCCGTGGAAGGCGTTCCTGGCGCAGACCACCCGGATGCACTTGCCCTCGACGCCGGACTTCCTGACGCCGTGCAGCCGGGAGAGCTTGAGCATCACCTCGCCGGCCTCGGCCCCGCTGTTGCAGAAGAACACCCGGCCCGGGCCGGCGTAGCCGACGATCCTGCGCGCGAGCTCGCCCTGGTTCGGGTTCCTGAAGAGGTTGCTCGTGTGGATGAGCTCGGCGGCCTGGCGCTGCACGGCGCCGACCCAGTGGGGGTGGCAGTGGCCGAGCGCGCTGACGGCGATGCCCGACGAGAAGTCCAGGTAGGCCCTGCCCTGGTCGTCCCACACGCGCGTGCCGCTCCCGCGCACCAGCGTGATCGGCGCCCGCGGGTAGTTCCTGAGCACGTGCGCGTCGTACAGCTCCGCCGCGCTGCTGCGGACAAGCTGGGGCGGCTCAGCCATGGACGATCTCCGTTCCGATGCCCTTGTCCGTGAAGATCTCCAGGAGCAGGCTGTGGGCGAGCCTGCCGTCGATGAAGTGGACGCGCTGGACGCCCTCCTC
>CAYNLL010000353.1:0-3930 GCA_964398015.1 uncultured Opitutaceae bacterium
GGTCGCGGATCCAGCGCACGCCGCCGTCGGGCCGCACGATCCGGTAGGTCTTCCTGAACTCGCCCCGATCCATCTGGGTCTCGTTCTGCTGCGCGATCCGGGCCCGGTCCTCCGGGTGGACCGCCTCGATCCAGAGCTGGGGGGCGGCAAGCAGGCTCTCGACGGATCGCCCCCACACCCTCTCATAGGCCGGGCTCGCGTAGACGAGCCGCTGCTTGGCGACGTCAAAGATCCAGAACACCTCGTGGATGTTCTCCGCGATCAGCCGGAACTTCGACTCGCTCTCCCGCAGGGCCTCCTCGGAGCGCTTGCGCTCGGACACGTCGCGGATCGCCGTCATCCTGATCTTGCGCTCCCCGAAGAGCATCACCTTCGCCCGCGCCTCGGCCTCGAACACGCTCCCGTCGCGGCGCAGCAGCCTGTGCTCGTACGGGACCTCGAGGTCGGAGGCGATGGCCCCGGCCACGAGTTGCCGGCTTTCCGGGCTGACCAGGTCGGCCACCGGACGGCCCGTCATCTCCCCGCGCTCGTACCCGAAGAGCCTGAGCGCCTGGTCGTTCACGTCGAGCACCCTTCCGTTCTCGGAGATGACCACGCTCTCGTGGGCCGCCTCGGCGAGGTTGCGGAAGCGCTCCTCGCTGTGCCCGAGCTGCTGGACGAGCTGGTCGCGCTCGGCGATCGCGATGGCCGGGATGAGGCCCACAAGGGGGCAGATCGCCATGAAGACCTGCATGACCGAGATGTAGCTGTTGGACGCGAGTTGCTCCGCGGTCAGTCCCTTCAGGTAATGCGACGTGAGGTACGTCAGCAGCAGCGCGAAGAAGAGGTTGACCGCCGACGCGCCGCGCAAACCGAAGCGCAGGGCGGCCCACAGGAAGAACGGCAGGAGCACGGACTTGTAGGGGGTCATGATGCCGTGGCCGATGACCAGCATGTGCCAGGTGCAGGCGGAAAGCCCGAGGACGATCACGGCCGCCTCCGGCAGGCGGCCGGGCTCCAGCCACCACCTCTTCCTTGGCTCAGGGGGCGGCACCCAGATGAGCACGAAGGGCGCCACCATGAGGATCGCCATCGCGTTGCTGATCCACCAGGTCATCCAGACGCTCTGGTAGTCCTGGTAGGCATAGGCGTATCCCGTCCACACGAACGCCGCCGCCCCGAAGGTGGCGCCCACGGCGGCGCCGATGATCGCGGCGCAGGCCACCAGGCCCAGGAATTCCTTGATCACCGTCAGGCGCGTGGACCGGGCGAAAAAGCGGCGGAACAGGGAGGCGCCGACCACCGCCTCGAAGGCGTTTGCCGCGGCCAGCATCGCCGCCAGCAGAAGGGGCGTGCCGCGGTACAGGTCGAAGCCGACGTCGACGACCGTCGCGGCCAGCACGAGGGCGGGCCAGTCCGACGTTTCTGTCATGAGCAGGCCCGCGACATAGACCCCGGCCGGCAGCCAGAAGGCCACGTGCGTGCCCTTGTCGAAGGCGAAAAGCCAGCTGACCTCAAGGCACGCAAAAAAGGCGAGGCCCAGCCATAAGGCCTTTAGCCACCGCGGGTGCGGCACGTTTTTATCCGGGGACATCAGGGGTTACATCGGACGATTCGGGTATTCGAAGCACACATTTCTGTCCCGCGCGATCATTCGGAAACCGGGCGCCAATGCGAGGGCGGTGGGCGGGCCGCCGCGCGCCCGCGCGGGTGGAGCCTTCCCTCGGGCGCTCCGGCGAATCCGCACGCCGGGGCCATCCCTTTGGGGTGAATAACGAATCATAAGTAATTTGATAAAAACATCTTATAAAAATTATGTCGCGCACGACCCCGCGAGGATGCCGCCGGCGACGCCGTGGGGCTCCCCTCACGAGGCGTCCGGGTTCTCCCGCAAGGAAGGGACGTCGCTGCCGGGCCACACTTTGAGCACCGCCTCGGTCAAGGGGCGCCATCCGAAGGGCTTCTGGAGGCGCATCTTGAGCCGCTTGAGCCGCGCCAGCTCGCCCTTGATCGGGTCGAGGTCGTGGCCCGAGATCATGATGAACGCCGCCTTCGGGGCGATCCGTGACGCCTTCTTGATGAACTCGACGCCGTCCATCTGGGGCATGGAATAGTCCGTGACCACGACTCCCGCGGATATCCGGGACAGCCCGCTGAGCGCCTCCAGCGGCCGCGTGAACGGGTAGACATTGCAGTCGAGGTTGTCCGCGATCATCTGCGCCATGAGCTCCACGTAGGACTTCTCGTCATCCACGATGACCACCGACCTTGCGGCAACGGGCGCCTTGTTCCTATCGGTCTTCACGCTTTGGGGGATGCGAACGCTCTGGAGGGTGTCGGGGTGTCGGGCAAAAGGCAACGAGCAAGGCGCTTGCAATAGTTGGACCGCGCACAAGAACGTGGGGACTCCCGCGAGACGCGGCGCCCAGCGATGATCCACATTGTCCTTTTCCAGCCCGAGATCCCGCAGAACACCGGCAACGTGGGCCGGATGTGCGCGCTGACGCGCTGCCGCCTCCACCTCATCCACCCGATGGGCTTCGCGATCACCGACCGCAACCTCAGGCGCGCCGGCATGGACTACTGGTTCTCCCTGGACGTGCACCAGCATGCGGACTGGAGGGCGTTCAGGGCGAGCGCGGGCGCGCCCCGGCGGCTGTGGCTGTTCACGACCCGGTCGCAGCTGTGCTTCTGGGACGCCCGGTTCGAGGACGGCGACGGCCTCGTCTTCGGGAACGAGGGGAGCGGCGCACCGGAATGGCTGCACGCGGAGCTCGAGGGCCACAGGGTGACCATCCCGCACGCCAATCCCGAGCTCAGGTCGCTCAACCTGAGCACGGCGGCGGGCATCGCCGCCTACGAGGCCCTGAGGCAGACCGGCGGAATTGCGGGCGCCTCCCCCATTTTGGGGTAGCCTCCCGCTGGGAGCGCCCCAAGATGGCCCGCTCATGAGCGAGTCCCGACTCAAGGTCTTTGCCGGCAATTCCAATCGAGCGTTGGCGGTCGACATCTGCCGCACCATCGGGATCCCCCTGGGGGAGGCCACGGTGACGAGCTTCCCGGACGGCGAGACCTTCGTCAAAATCGACGAGAACATCCGCGGCCACGACGTCTTCATCATCCAGTCGACGTGCCCGCCGACGAACCATCACCTGATGGAGCTCCTGATCATGATCGACGCGGCGCGCCGCGCGTCGGCGCAGAGGATCACCGCCGTCCTGCCGTTCTACGGCTACGCCCGCCAGGACCGCAAGGACCAGCCCCGCGTCCCGATCACCGCGAAGCTCGTCGCCAACCTGCTCGTCTCGGCGGGGGCGAACCGCATCCTGACGATGGACCTGCACAGCCAGCAGATCCAGGGCTTCTTCGACATCCCGGTGGACCACCTGTACGCCTCGCCGGTCTTCTTCGAGCACCTGGGCAAGATCCGCCAGGAGTCGCTCGTCGTCTGCTCCCCCGACGTCGGCGGGATGAAGATGGCCGCCGCCTATGCGGACGTGCTCGGGGCCGGCCTCGGCATGGTCGCCAAGCGCCGCAAGAATGCCACGACCGTCGAGGCGATCAGCGTCGTCGGCGAGGTGGACGGTTGCGACGTCCTCCTGGTCGACGACATCACGGAGACCGCGGGCACGCTCGCGGCCGCGGCGACGATCCTGCGGGAGCGCGGGGCCCGCACCGTGCGGGCCGCCGTAAGCCACTGCATCCTCAACGAGATCGCCTACGAGCGCCTCAAGAGCGGGATCATCGACGAGCTGATCACGACCAACACCGTTCCCATCGACACCAAGGGGCTGCCGGTGACCGTGCTGTCGGTTGCGGGCCTGCTGGGCCAGGCCATCCTGCGCATCAATACAAACGAAAGCATAACGAGCCTGTTTCGCATCAAGGGCTTCTGAAAGACGGTTCACGCTTCGGTTTGTGGAACCCGGGCAATGCCTGTAGGGTCACCCG
>CAYNLL010000354.1:0-3925 GCA_964398015.1 uncultured Opitutaceae bacterium
ACTCGCGCTGCCCGGTGGCGAACATGTGCCCGCTGTCAACGGCGAAGATGATGGCGACGCAGAAGCTCGCCCGGGAATCCGGCGTGGCCGACATCGAGTTCGTCTCGATCACGCTCGACCCCGCCTACGACACGCCGGGGGTCCTCAAGGAGTACGCGCAGGAGCGCGGGATCGACACGGGCAACTTCTCGTTCCTCACGGGCCCCGAGCCCGCGATCCGCGACCTGCTGACGCAGTTCGGGGTGATCGCCCAGTTCAAGGGCGACATACTCGAGCACACGCTGGCCACGCTGCTGATCGACGAGAAGGGGCGAATCGTCTGGAGGGCCGACGGGAGCCAGTGGGAGCCGAAGGAGTTCGTCGGGAGGATGCGCCGGTGAACGGCGCCGCGCAGGCGCCAGGCATCGGGCCGCGCGAATGGCGGCGCATCGCCGTCCTCACGGCCGCCGCCGCCGCCCTCTTCATCGTCGTGCGCGAGCTGCCGACCGGCACGAACCTGAGCCACATGGACTTCCGCGTGCAGGGCGGGAACTCGATCGAGTTCTGCGACCCGGCGAACCCCCAGTTCCTCCCCGTCGTCACCGTGCGCTCGCCCGTGTCCCTCGACATCGCGACGGCCTCCCCGCCGGTCGCCGGCGCCGACGTCGCGGCGAGGCTCGTGCTCACGACGTTCAGCGGCAAGCCGATCGCCCCCGAGGACCTCCTGGTCGTGCAGACCCAGCGGATCCACCTCCTCATCGTCGACCCCTCGCTCGACGACTACCAGCACGTGCACCCTCAGCCCGGCCGCCGGCCAGGGGAGTGGGACTTCGCCTTCAGGCCGAGGTTCGGGGGGCTCTACCGGATCTTCGCCGACTTCACGCCTGTGGCGACGAACCGCGGGCTCTACTCCGAGACCGAGATGAGCGTCGCCGGGACCCCGAACACGGTCGTTGCGGGGACGCAGCCGCTGTCCTGGTCGGGGGCCTGGGACGGCTACCGCCTCGCGCTTTCGCCGGCGGCGCTCCCGATGCGGTCAGGGGTGGCCGCCGACCTGACGCTGCGGGTGACGCGGGAGGGGGGAGGCCCGGTGCTGCTTGAGCCGGTCATGGGCGCGTTCGCGCACCTTGTCGCCTTCGACAGCGCGCGCAGCGGGTTCGCGCACATTCACCCGAAGGAGGCCGACCTCTCCCAGAGGCCGGATCCCCTCGGGCCGGCCCTCCACTTCCGCGTGATGATCCCGCGCCCGGGGCGCTACGTGCTCTGGAGCCAGCTCGACCTGGCGGGGTCGGAGGTCTTCACGCCCTTCTGGTTCGAGGTCGCTAGATAGCCTAGAATTTGAGGTGCTTCACGGTCACCCCCTTGTTGATCAGCTGCTTGAGCGAATCGATGCCGATCGACAGGTGCTTCCCCACGTAGGAGTCGTCGACCTTCTGGTCGCTCTCGATGGTCTTGACCCCCTCGGGCACCATCGGCTGGTCCGACACCAGGAGGAGGGCGCCGGTCGAGATCTCGTTGGCGAAGCCCACCATGAAGATGGTCGCCGTCTCCATGTCGACGGCCATGACGCGGATCTTCTTAAGGTACTTCTTAAACTCGTCGCTGTGCTCCCAGACCCGCCGGTTCGTCGTGTAGACTGTTCCGGTCCAGTAGTCCAAGGCGTGGTCGCGGATCGTCGTCGATATCGCCTTCTGCAGCGCGAACGCGGGTAGGGCCGGGACCTCAGGCGGGAAGTAGTCGTTGCTCGTGCCCTCGCCCCGGATGGCCGCGATCGGCAGGATCAGGTCGCCCACCTCGGCGCGGTGCTTGATCCCGCCGCACTTGCCGAGGAAGAGGACCGCGAGCGGCTTGATGGCGCTCAGCAGGTCCATGACCGTCGCCGCGTTGGCGCTGCCCATGCCGAAATTGACGATCGTGATGTCGCCCGCGGTGGCCGTCGGCATCGGCTTGTCGCGGCCGTGGACCTGCACCTTCTGCGTCTTCGCGAACATGTCCACGTAGCGCTGGAAGTTTGTCAGCAGGATATACTTGCCGAATTTCTCCAAGGGAACGCCTGTATAGCGCGGAAGCCAGTTCTCAACGATCTCGATGCGTGTTCGAAGGGCGCACATGGGGAGGGGGATCAGGCGGGGGCGAGCGCGTTGCGCGTGTTGAGGTGCTCGGCGCCGGTGTACTTCTGCGACTGCTCGTCGGCGTGGTAGCTCGAGCGCACGAGCGGCCCGCTCTCCACGACGCCCAGGCCGACCGAGAGCCCGAACTCCTTCCACCGGAGGAACTCCTCCGGGCTCACCCACCGGTCGACGGGCAGGTGCTGCTTTGTCGGCTGGAGGTACTGCCCGATCGTCAGGATGTCGACCCCGTCGCCGGCGACGTCGCGCACCGTCCGCTCGACCTCGTCCTGGCGCTCGCCGAGGCCGAGCATGATCCCGGTCTTCACGGTGAAGCCCCGGCCCTTCGCGTGGCGCAGGACGGCGCGCGAGCGGTCGTAGCGCGCCTGGACCCGCACCGGCTTCTGGAGCCTCTCCACCGTCTCGACGTTGTGGTTGAAGATGTCGGGGCGGGCGTCGAGCACGGTGTCGACGTCGCCGGTGCGTCCCTTGAAATCGGGGACGAGGACCTCGATGGCGGTCGCCGGGTTGCGGTGGCGGATCGCGCGGATCGTGGCCGCCCAGACCGCGGCGCCGCCGTCGGCGAGCTCGTCGCGGGCGACGCTCGTGATCACGCAGTGGCGCAGCCCCATCGTGGCGACGGCGTCGGCGACGCGGGCGGGCTCGCCGAGGTCGAGCTCGGTCGGCCGGCCGGTCTGCACCGCGCAGAAGTTGCAGGAGCGGGTGCAGACGTTCCCGAGGATCATCACCGTGGCGGTTCCCCGCGACCAGCATTCCCCGAGGTTGGGGCACTGCGCGCTTTGGCAGACGGTGTGGAGCTGGTGCCGGTCGACCAGCCCGCGCACGGCGGAATAGCCGGGGCCGGAGGGCAGCTTCGCCCGCAGCCAGGCCGGCTTGCGCGGCGCTTCGGTGGACGGGGATTCTTCGGATTTGATACCGCAAATATGGATACGATCGGCAATGAATCTCAAGCATCGAACCGGCGGAAGTTTCCATTTGCCCCGACGTGCGCCCTGCGGCATGATCACCCGCTCACATGAGCGAGATCCCCGCCGACATCACCCACGACCAGCATGCCGTGCGCCGGCAGAAGCTCGCCGAGCTGAGGGCCGCGGGGATCGATCCCTTCCGGGCCGAATTCGAGACGACGCATTTCTCCGCCGAGGCCCTCCGCGCCTACGTGGAGGGCAAGGACAACGAGGTGCCGGTGTCCGTGGCCGGACGGCTGGTCACGATCCGGGACATGGGCAAGAGCCAGTTTGCCAAGGTGCTCGACCAGCAGGGCGAGATCCAGCTCTACGTGCGCAAGGACGTGGTCGGCGACGAGGCCTACGCCGCGTTCCGGAAATTGGACCTGGGCGACATCATCGGGGCGAAGGGGACGCTCTTCCGGACGAAGTCCGGCGAGGTCACCGTCCGCGTCGCCTCGGCCGTCCTGCTGGCCAAGGCGCTCCGCCCGCTCCCGGAGAAGTGGCACGGCCTCGCCGACCCCGAGCAGGTCTACCGCCAGCGCTACCTCGACCTGGTGGTCAACCGGGAGTCGCGGCGCCGCCTGCTGCTCCGGTCCGGCGTCGTGTCCGCGATCCGGCGCTTCCTCGAGGCCCGCCAGTTCATCGAGGTGGAGACGCCCGTGTTCCAGCCCGTGGCCGGAGGGGCGGCGGCCAAGCCGTTCACCACCCACCACAATGCCCTCGGGATCGATTTCTTCCTGCGCATCTCGCTCGAGCTGCACCTCAAGCGGCTGCTGGTCGCCGGCCTCGACCGGGTGTTCGAGATCGGCCGCATCTTCCGCAACGAGGGCATCTCCCGCAAGCACAACCCCGAATTCACCATGCTCG
>CAYNLL010000355.1:0-3922 GCA_964398015.1 uncultured Opitutaceae bacterium
GCTCCTCAAGGACCTCGACCGGTATGGCCAGGTTGTTCTCCTGGAATTTGTAAATCGATTGCGGATCGTGAATCAGGACATTCGTGTCTAGCACGAACGTTTTTACCTTTGCCGAAACCCGGATCCGCGAATGGAGGGCTGTAGCCCCGCGCAGGTGTTCCATCGATTGGTTGGGAATATCCTGTGAGTAACTATGCACCAATCGGGCTTCCTGTCCATTAAAGAATGGGCCCGCTGTGTTACAACCCCGGGCGGCGCCGACCTTTACCTATTTATTCACACACGCTGCACCTCGACCCGCCGGCCTCCCTGCGCCGCCGACAGGTAGATGGCCTCAATGATTGCCATGTGGTCGCGGCCCATCGAGCCGGGCACGGGCGTCTCCCGTCCGGTGAGGATGCAGGAGGCAAAATCGTCCATCTGGAGGGCCTGCTGGGGGACGGAAGGAAGGGCGAGAGGGCCGCGGGATGTGGTGACCTCGATCCCGCGGTACCCGTAGGCGGGGTCGATCCGGATCCAGCCCCTGTCGCCCTCCGCGAGGAAGAAATTGTTGTTCCTGGCATAGCTGGAAGAGGCCTGGCAGGTCACGCCGCCCGGGAATTCCATGGTCCACTCGATGGTCTCCTCCACCTCGTTGAACAGCTCGGGGTTCGTCTTCGGGAGCTCGCGGGCAGTAATCGCAACCGGCTGGCCCATGCCCGCGCGGCATGCCGCCTGGATCACGTAGATCCCGACGTCCATCAGGGGGCCGCCGCCCGAGAGCGCCTTCTCGATCCTCCAGGCCCTCTTCGTGAAGGTCCAGCTGTGCTCGCCCGACAGCCGCGTCAGGGTCCCGAAATCCTTCTCCCTCGCGAGGCGGTCGAGCTCGATGTGGTGCGGGTCAAACTTAAGGCGGTAACCTATCGAGAGCTTCACGTTCGCCCTGCGGCAGGCCTCGATCATCGCGTCGCAGTCCGCGACGCTGTTCGCCATCGGCTTCTCGCAGATCACGTGTTTGCCGGCCGCGGCGATCTTCTCGACGTGCTCGCGGTGGAGCCCGTTGGGGGTGACGACGTAGACGATGTCGATGTCGGGGTTCCCGGCGATCTCGTGGACCTGGTCGTAGTTCCAGACGTTCTTTTCCGGAAAGCCGTACTGCCGGCTCCATGCCGCGCCCTTTTCCCTGGAGCCCGTCACGACGCCGGCGAAGCGGCACGCCTTCGTCTTCAGGAGGGCGGGCCCCAGCTCACCGCGCGAGTAGAGGCCGAGCCCCATGAGGGCGACGCCGAGCTTCCTTTCCCCGCCTCTCGTGGCGGCGTCGGTCGCCGCCGCGACGGCGCCCGCCGCTCCGCTGCCGAGGAATGCCGCGCCTAGCGCCATGTTGCGGACGAACGTGCGGCGCGAATGCGCCGACTCATGGGAGACCGTGGGGTTTTCTTTCATGGTGGCTTGGGGATATCATCTGTGCGTCCCGGGGCGGGTGGCCAACGGCTACAAAAGCCGGGTTCCGCAAATGGGCAAGCGCCGGGCCGTTGCGCGGGTTCGCGGGACGGGGCGGTCCCTTCGTGGCCCAGGTCATGCGGAAGACGCGAGGATCCCGCCGCTCACTTCGCAGCCTCCTCGCGGGAGCCCGGCATGATCAGGTCCCACCTGTTCCCGTACATGTCCTCAAAGACCGCGACCGTGCCGTAGGCCTCGTGCCGCGGCTCTTCAATGAACTTCACGCCGCGGTCCGTCATTTCGCGGTGGTCCCGCTCGAAGTCGTCCGTGTGCAGGAAAAGGAAGACGCGGCCCCCCGCCTGCCGGCCGACCGCCGCAGTCTCCTGCGCGTTCTTAGCCATCGCGAGGAGAAGCCGGCACCCCGAGGAGCCGGGCGGGGCGAGGACGACCCATCGCCTCCCTCCTCCCCTCGCCGTTTCCTCCACGAGCCGGAAACGCAGCGCCGTCGTGTAGAAGCGGATCGCCTCGTCGTAGTCCCTGACCAGCAGCGCCACGCATCCGATCTCCTGGTTCATTTGAGGAGGCCCTCCCGCGCCATCGCGTCGAGCGCGGTGACCGTCCGCCAGTTGCGCGTGGTGGCCTGGCACCCCAGCTTCCGCTCGAAGAAGGTGTTGTTGATCTTCGTGTTTCCGTAGCCGTTCGGGCAGTGCAGGTACACGACGTCGTCCACGAGGACCGCGGCCTCGCCCCGGCCGAGCGGAAGCGGGATGCCCTCGAGCGAGGCCCCCGCGCCGGGGCGTATGAGGAAGGTCGCGTGGAGGAACTTGGCGTCGACCGACCTGCGGCCGACGAGCGGATTGGCGGAAACCACCGCGGAGAGCCCGCCCGCCGCGTAGGCCGCGACAGCCACCTCGTAGCCGAAGTCGCGCAGGATCCTGCGCTCGACCGCCTCACCGCAGGCGGCGGCGCCCGGGCTCTGCGAGGCACAGACGACATTGCCGCTCTGCAGGTACGTTCTCGGTCGGGTGAAGCCCAGTCCTTCGACGAGCGCGCGCAGCTGGTCCATCCTGAGCGGGCGGCTCCCGGCCACGTTGATCCCCCGCACCATGAAGATGAGCGTCGTCATCGGCGGGCAAGCCAAGCGCAAGAGTCGATGGACGGCAACCGTTTGTGTCGCACGGGCGCCTTGGGCGGGCAACCCGGGCGACGCAGCCGCCCTATGACACGAATCTCGGGCCCCGGGCTTGTCAAAACGGGCCTTTTGCTGCAGTTTGACCCCTCGACCTTGATGAACTACGCTTCCGCATGGGCAGTAGCCGCCACCGCAGCCAGCGCGTGTGCGTGCTGCCGCCTCACCTAGAAGATGGCCACTGCGGACAATGTTTCTCCCGCGGTTGATGCAACCGCGGCGGACCGGAGTCTTTCCGATGCATCGGCGGCGGAGCGCCTCACCTGGGCCTACGACCTCTTCGGGTCCTCGCTCGTCATGAGCACGAGCTTCGGCGCCCAGGCGGCCGTGATGCTCCATCTGGCGACCCGGATCGCGCCGGAGATCCCCGTCGTTTTCGTCGACACGGGCTATCTCTTCCCGGAAACCTACCGCTTTGCGGACCAGCTCACGGAGCGCCTGCGGCTCAACCTCAAGGTCTACCGCGCGCCCGAGTCGCCGGCCTGGATCGAGGCCCGCCATGGCCGGCTCTGGGAGAAGGGAGCCGAGGGGCTGGCCGCCTACAACAGGATCGCCAAGGTCGAGCCGATGCAAAGAGCGCTTGCCGAGCTGGGTGCCCGGGCGTGGGTGGCCGGGCTGCGGCGCTCCCAGGGCAGCACCCGCGAGCGCCTCCCCGTGATCGGCACCCAGGACGGCCGGGCCAAGATCCTGCCGATCGTGGACTGGTCGGACCGCGACGTGCACCGCTACCTGACGGAGAACGACCTCCCCTACCACCCGCTCTGGGAGAAGGGCTATGTCTCGATCGGCGACGTTCACACGACGCGGCCGCTCACGGCCGACATGACGCTGGAGGAGACGCGGTTCTTCGGCATCAAGCGCGAATGCGGCCTCCACGACCCGGGCGCCAACATCTGAAGCAGACTCCCGAAATGACCCATCTGGACCAGCTCGAGTCCCACAGCATCTACCTGATGCGCGAGGCCTATCACGGCTTCGAGAAGCCGGCCATGCTCTGGTCCATGGGCAAGGACTCCAACGTGCTGCTATGGCTCGCCAAGAAGGCGTTCTGCGGCCACATGCCCTTCCCCGTGGTGCACATCGACACGACCTACGAGTTCCCGGAGATGATCGAGTTCAGGACGTGGGCCCAGGGGCACTACGGCTTCGACCTCGCCGTCTGGACCAACCACGAGGCGCGCAGCCGGGGAATCGGCTATGAGACGACCGACCCGGTGACGGTCACCCACGAGCTGAAGACCGTGGCCCTGCAGCAGGGCCTCGCGGCGCACAAGTTCGATGCGCTGATCACGGGCATACGCCGGGACGAGGATT
>CAYNLL010000356.1:0-3908 GCA_964398015.1 uncultured Opitutaceae bacterium
TGGACATCTTCGAGCCGCTCGTCAGCCACCAGCCGTGCGCCAGGATCCCCTTCGGCAGCTCGATGCCCGCCGCATGGAGCATGATGGGCCAGTACACGGCGTGCGGCGGCACGAGGATGTCCTTGCCGATCACGTGCCAGGTGGCGGGCCAGGTCCCGGGCCTGTCCGCGACGGCCGAGTAGTAGTTGACCAGGGCGTCGAACCAGACGTACGTGACGAAGGACTCGTCGAAGGGCAGCGGTATCCCCCACTCCAGGCGCTCCCTGGGCCGCGAGATGCACAGGTCGTTGAGCGGCTCCCTCAGGAATTCCACAACCTGCTTCTGGCGGAACCTGGGGAAGACGAAGCCCTCGTTCCTGGAGAGGAAGTCCACGAGCCAGCCCTGGTAGGAGCGCAGCTTGAAGAAGTAGTTCGGTTCCACGATCTCCGTCACCTCCCCGTAGATCTCCGGCCAGGAGCCGTCCGGGTTGCGGTCCTTGCCCTGGAGGAACTGCTCCTGGCGCGTGCTGTAGAAGCCGTGGTACTCGCCCTTGTAGATGTCGCCCTTGTCGAAGAGGCGCTGCAGGAGGTCGCGCACGACCCTCTTGTGGCGCTCCTCGGTCGTGCGGATGAAATCGTCGTTCGAGATCCCCAGCCTGGGGAGCATCGCCCTGAACTCCGCGCTCACCTCGTCGGCGAAGCGCAGGGGCGCGACCCCCTTCTTGCGCGCGCTCTGCTGCACCTTCTGGCCGTGCTCGTCGGTGCCCGTCAGGAAGTAGACCCGGTCCCCCATCAGCCGCCGGAAGCGGGCGATCACGTCGGCCAGGATCTTCTCATAGGCATGGCCGATGTGCGGCGACCCGTTCACGTAGTCGATCGCGGTGGTGATGTAGAAGTCGGCCATGGAGGGTGGATCCAAGCACGGTTTAGCGCCGGGCCGCAAGCCAGCCGACGCATTGCCGCCACGCCCGGCCGCGGTGGCTGATCCGGTTCTTGGTGGCCGCGTCCACCTCGGCCAACGTCGACGCGCAGCCCTCGGGGATGAAGAGCGGGTCGTAGCCGAAGCCGCCGCGGCCCCGGGGCTCAGGGGCGAGCCTCCCGCGGCAGCGCCCCTCGAAGTGGCGCTCCACCCCGCCGGGGCCGCACAGGGCCAGGACGCACACGAACTCGGCGCCCCGGCCGGCCTCGGGGACCGCGCGCATCGCCACCACCAGCTTCGCCAGGTTCGCCTTCGGGTCGCCCCGGGGACCGGCATAGTACGCCGAGTCGACGCCGGGGCCGCCCCCGAGCGCCTCGACGCAGAGGCCGCTGTCGTCGGCGAGCGCCCACGCTTCGGCGGGAAGCCTCGCCTTCAGGGCACGGGCCTTCTTCATCGCGTTTCCGGGGAACGTCCCGGCGTCCTCCACCACGGCGGGCATCCCGCCCGCCTCCGCCGCGCAGGCGATGCGGATCGCGGGCGCCGCCCCGGCCCCGGACGCCGCGAGCGCGTCGGCCATGGCCTGGAACTCGGCGGCCTTGTGGGCGTTACCCGAGGCTAGATAGAGTTTCATCGACCTGGACCTTCTCCGGGTAGGCGACGTGGCCCCTGACCAGGGCGTCCTCCCCCAGGACCTGGCGCCGCGTCCCGGACAGGCGTATCGCCTGGGCCAGGCGCTCGGTGCGCACGCCGCCGAGGACGCCCTTCGCGCGCTCGTCCGCAAGGAGGATCGGCGCCTGATACATGAAGAGGTAGTCGAGCTGGCGCTCGATCAGGGCCCAGCTCATGAGCTGGGAGCCCCCCTCGAAGAGCACGCCGTCTATCCCCTCGGCGGCGCACCTCGCGCGGAAGGGCGCCAGGGACACGCGCCCGCCCGGCGACGGGAGCGTCCACACCCCGACCCCGAGGTCCTGGAGCTTGCGGACGTACCCCGTCCCGGCGTGCGGGGTCGTCACCACGATCGTCCGGCTGGCGAACCGGTCGGTGTAGACCGCGGGCAGGCTCCCGTCGATGACGCTCCTCAAGTGCCCGTCGAAGACGAAGCGCACGGGGCACTCCTCCGGCCGTCCCTCCTGCCGCACGGTGAGCCGGGGGTTGTCGGCGCGCACCGTGCCCGCCCCCACCGCGAGGGCCGGGAAAAGCCGCCTCCAGCGGTGGACGTCCTCCCGGGCGGCCTCGCCCGTGATCCACTTGGACTCCCCGTTGCGCGTGGCGATCCGCCCGTCGAGCGTCGCGGCGAGCTTGCCGGCGAACAGCGGGGCCTTCCGCGTGGTCCAATGGTTGTAGATGAGGTTCAAGTCCGCGCAGTCGTCCCCGAGGACACCCGATACGACCTCAATGCCCCGCTCGCGCAGGACTGCGTACCCGCGTCCCGCGTGCGCCGGGTTCGGGTCGGCGGCCCCCGCGACCACGCGGCGGATGCCGCTGGCGGCGATCGCGTCGGTGCAGGCGCCGGTGCGCCCCTGCGTGGAGCAGGGCTCGAGGGTCACGTAGAGCGTCGCGCCCGGCCGGGGCCCGCGGCCCAGCGAGGCCAGGGCGGCGCGCTCGGCGTGCGCCCCGCCGTCCTTCGCGTGGAAGCCCTCGGAGGCCACCTGCCCGTCCTCGACGATGACGCAGCCCACCATGGGGTTGGGGCGCGTCGCTCCCCAGCCGTGGCGCGCCAGCTCGATCGCCCGGCGCATGAAGGCCTCGTGGTCAGGCGCGGACATAGGGGTTGTGGGCCTTCTCCTCGCCGACGGTGGTGGGGCCGCCGTGCCCGGGGTAGACGAGGGTCGCGTCGGGGAGGACGTAAATGCGGGTCCTGATCGAGCGCTCGAGCTCGTCAAAGTCCCCTCCCGGGATGTCCGTGCGCCCGACGTTTCCGCGGAAGAGCGCGTCGCCGGCGAAGGCGAGCCCCGCTCGCGGGAAATGGAACATCAGGCTCCCCGGGCAGTGCCCCGGGACATGGCGCACGCTCACGGCCTCCCCGAGCGCCTCCAGCCTCTCGCCGTCCTCTAGCCAGCGGCCCACCTTCACGGCGGGCACCTCGGTGCCCTCGGGAAGCAGGGGGCGCATGATCTCCGGATCCTCGAGCAGCACCCTGTCGGCGGCGTGGGCCCAGACCTCGACACCGGCCCTGCCCGCGACCTCGCTCGCCCCCTGGGTGTGATCCCAATGCCCGTGGGTCAGCCAGAGCCGGGTGAGCCGGCAGCCCTCGGCCGCGAGGAGGGGCTCGACGGCGGCCCAGACCCCCTGCGGCGCGTCGATCAGCACGGCCTCGCCCGCCGAGGGCGCCGTCAGGAGGTAGGCGTTCGTCTGGATCGGACCGGCAGGCAGGACATGGACATTCACGCCGCACAGAGAGGCGTTTCTCGCACTTCCGCAACGGCGAAAATTCCCCTTCACCTTTGGGCGGGCAACGGCTACCGATGAACCCCTTTCAAATGCCGACCCTGAAGTTTGCCGTACTGGCGGGAGATTACATTGGACCCGAGGTCATGACCGAGGCTCTGCGCGTGCTCGAGCACGTGGCCCGGCAGGAGGGCCTCGCCCTCGAGGCGCGCAAGGCCGACGTGGGCGGGGCGGGCATCGACAATCACGGCAAGGCATTGCCGGACAGCACCTTGAGAACATGTGAACAGGGCGACGCCATCCTTTTCGGGTCGGTCGGGGGCCCGAAGTGGGAGAAGCTCCCGCCGAAGGAGCAGCCCGAGCGCGCCGCGCTCCTGCCGCTGCGCAAGCATTTCACGCTCTTTGCCAACATCCGGCCCGGCCTGCTGTACCGGGAGCTGACGGCGGCCTCCCCCCTGAAGAGCGAGAGGATTCCCGACGGGATCGACATCGTGTGCATCCGCGAGCTCACCGGAGGGCTTTACTTCGGGAAGCCGAAGGAGACGACCACCCTGGCCGACGGCGACCTGCAGGCCGTCGACACGATGGTCTACCGCAGGAGCGAGATCGAGCGGATCACGGC
>CAYNLL010000357.1:0-3887 GCA_964398015.1 uncultured Opitutaceae bacterium
TGGTGGCCCCGACGACGTTCGCGACCTTGTGGAAGCGGCCGTCGTCCATCTCCCAAAGCGTGTGGAGCACGCGGCGCTGGACCGGCTTGAGCCCGTCGTCGATGTGCGGGACGGCGCGGTCGAGGATGACGTAGCTCGCGTAGTCCAGGAACCAGGCCTGGTAGCTGCGCTCGAGCGGGGAGGTCCCGCCGTGTCCCGCCGCCGCCTTGGTTTCCTTTGGCATGTTTCGGCTTCCGGGGCTCAGGCCGGGACGACGTCCTTCTCCACCCTCAGGTTCTCGATGATGAAGTCCTGCCGCTCGGGCGTGTTCTTGCCCATGTAGAACGAGAGGAGGAGGTCGATGTTCCTGACGTGCGCGAGCGAGAGCGGCTCCAGGCGGATGTCTTCGCCGATGAAGGCCTTGAACTCGCCCGCGGAGATCTCGCCCAGGCCCTTGAACCTCGTGATCTCGGCGGCGGCGCCCACCTTCGCGACGGCCTTCTCCTTCTCCGCCTCGGAATAGCAGTAGTGCGTCTCCTTCTTGTTGCGCACGCGGAAGAGCGGCGTCTCCAGTATGAACAGGTGGCCCCCCGCGATGACCTCGGGGAAGTACTGCAGGAAGAACGAGATGAGGAGGAGGCGGATGTGCATCCCGTCGACGTCGGCGTCGGTCGCGATGACGACCTTGCCGTAGCGGAGTCCGTCGAGCCCGTCCTCGATGTTGAGCGCGGACTGGAGGAGGTGGAACTCCTCGTTCTCGTAGATCACCTTCTTAGAGAGCCCGTAGGTGTTGAGCGGCTTGCCCTTCAGGGCGAAGACCGCCTGGGTCTGCACGTCGCGGCACGCCGTCAGCGAGCCCGCCGCCGAGTCTCCCTCCACGATGAAGATGGCGCTGTCCTCGGAGCGCCCGTCCTTGTCTCCCAGGTGCAGGCGGCAGTCGCGCAGCTTGCGGTTGTGGAGCGAGGCCTTCTTGGCCCTCTCGCGGGCGAGGCTGCGGATCCCCGCCAGCTCCTTTCGCTCGTGCTCGCTCTCCTGGATGCGCCGCAGGAGCGCGTCCGCCGTCTCGGGGTTCTTGTGGAGGTAGACGTCGAGCGACTGCTGGACGAACTTGCCGATGAACTCCTTCATCGTCGGCCCGTCGGGGCCGACCGCGGTCGAGCCGAGCTTCGTCTTGGTCTGCGACTCGAAGATGGGCTCTATCACGCGCACCGAGAGGGCCGCGACGACCGACTGCCGCACGTCCGCCGCGTCCAGGTCCCTCTTGTAGAAGTTGCGCAGCGTGTCGACGAGGGCCTCGCGGAACGCCTGCAGGTGGGTGCCCCCCATCGTCGTGTGCTGCCCGTTGACGAACGAGAAGTACTCCTCGCCGTAGTGGGAGCCGTGCGTGAGCGCGATCTCGATGTCGTCGCCCTCCAGGTGGATGACGGGGTAGAGCGGCTCGCCCGTGAGGTTCTTCTGGAGGAGGTCCTTCAGCCCGTTCTCGGACTTGAAGGGCTTGCCGTTGAGAAGGAGCGTGAGGCCCCGGTTCAGAAACGCGTAGTTCCAGAGCATGTCCTCGACGAACTCGGGCCTGAAGCGGAGGTTCGAGCCGAAGAGCTCGGCGTCGGGCGCGAACGCGATCATCGTGCCGTTGCGCTCCGCCGTCTTCGCCACGCGGTGGTCCTTCTTGAGCTTGCCCCGGACGAATTCGACGACCTTCGACTCGCCCTCGCGCACGGCCTGGGCGCGGTACTCGGCCGAGAGGGCGTTCACCGCCTTCTGCCCCACCCCGTTCAGGCCCACGGCCTTCTTGAAGGTCTCGCTGTCGTACTTGGCCCCCGTGTTGATCACGGAGACGCACTCGAGGAGCTTGCCCAGCGGGATCCCCCGGCCGTAGTCGCGCACCCGCGCCCGCTGGTCCTCGAGCTCGATCTCGATCCTCCTGCCCTGGCCCATCGTGAACTCGTCGACGGAGTTGTCGATGGTCTCCTTCAGCAGCACGTAGATGCCGTCCTCGGCGTGGGAGCCGTTGCCGAGCCGGCCGATGTACATGCCCGGCCGCAGCCGGATGTGCTCGGTCGAGGAGAGGGTCTTGATGCTTGCTTCGGTGTAGCCGGACGCCATGCCGCGTGATCGTTCAGTTTTTCGCGAGCAAGTCCAATGCTGCCGCGGTCATCGCCGCTATTCCGGTCTTGATCGTGGGCTCTGGAACCGGGGCGAACCGGCTCGAGTGGAGCGACGGCAGGGGAACCCCCGTCCTCCTGCTCTCGGCGATCCGTTCGGCGGCGGTGGCCCCGATCTGGAAGAAGCAGAGCGGCACCTTCTCCACCGTGCGTCCGTACTGGCTGAAGTCCTCGCTGGCCATGATCGGCTCGGCGGCGAGGACCCGGTCGGCCCCGAGCCAGCCGGTCACCGCCGCGCGGACCCGCCGGGTGAGCGCCGGGTCGTTGTAGATCGCGTCCTCCGAGGATCCGACCACGGTGACCACCGGCATCAGCTCGTCCGGGACCCCGGCCGCGATGGCTTCGCCCCGGCAGATGCGCCGGATGGAGGCGACCAGATGCTCGCGCACGTCGCTGTCGTAGGAGCGCAGCGTCAGCTGGAGCTTAACCTCCTCGGGGATGATGTTGTTCTTGGTCCCGCCGTGGATCGTGCCGACCGTCACCACCGCGCGGTCTCCCGGGTGGATCTCGCGGCTCACGATCGTCTGGAGCGCGATCACGATCTGCGACGCAAGCACGATCGGGTCGCGGGTGTTTTCCGGGCGGGCCCCGTGGCCCCCAATGCCCCTCACGGTGATGTCGACGGAGTCTGAGTTGGATGAAAAGTAGCCCTCGGTGAAGCCGACGGTGCCCGCGGCCATCTCGGGCGTGTCGTGGAGGCCAATGGCGAAGTCAGGCTTCGGGAACTGGCGGTAGAGGCCTGCAGCCAGCATGTTGCGTGCGCCGACCACAAACTCCTCCGCGGGCTGGCCGATGAGGACAAGGGTGCCGCTCCAGGAGCCCCGCATCCCGGCAAGCACCCGGGCCGTGCCGACAAGGACGGTCATGTGGATGTCGTGGCCGCAGGCGTGCATCACGGGGACGACCGTGCCGGAGAGGTTGGCCGCGGTCACCGTGCTCGCGTACGCGAGGCCCGTCTCCTCCTTCACCGGCAGGGCGTCCATGTCGCTGCGGATAAGCAGCGTAGGGCCCGGCCCGTTCCTCAAGACCGCGACGACCCCGGTGCCCCCGAACCTCTCGGTGACCTCGAACCCGGCCGCGCGCAGCTCCCCGGCAACCTTGGCCGAGGTCCTCTCCTCCTGCAGCGAGAGCTCCGGGTGGAGGTGGAGGTCCACGTAGAAGGCCTGCAGGGAGGGGTAGTCGTCGGCGATCCGGGCCTCAACCGGGGCGGGAACCGCGGGCGCGGCGCCGAGGGGCGCTGCACACGCGAGCGCGGTACAGAGGAGGGGGAGAAGGGGGCGCGTCGACATGCCCCAGAGAGAACGACAACCGCCCGCTAGTTCAAGAACATCGCCTCGTTTGTCTGGAAAAGGCCGTGCGCCAGCTTCGTCCAGGCATCGAGCGGCGCCCGGCTCCTGAACGCCGCGGCCCCCGGCTCCACCTGGGGGGCGTTCTTGCGCCTCAGGTTGTTCTGAGCGTTGTCGGCCACCATCGCCTGGCGCGCGGCCGCCTGGTTCGCCCTCTCGGTCATCGCGTTCGCCGCGGGGCCGACCAGGGAGGTCCCGCCGGGGTTGGACTCGACGTAGCGCAGGCACAGCGCCGTCTCCTGCGGCGTCGGGGGCCTCTGGAAGAGGTCGATGTAGAGCGTCGCGACGCGCAGCTCGTCCGTCGTCTGGGACACGAAGCCCGGGCTGTGCGTCAGCTTCCTCGCCGTCTCGATCACGAGGGGGCTGTTCATGAGGAAGAGCTGCTGCTGGGGCACCTGCG
>CAYNLL010000358.1:0-3875 GCA_964398015.1 uncultured Opitutaceae bacterium
GCCGACGACCTCGGTCTCAACGAGGGCGTTCTTTCCTCCGGCCTCGTCCCGCGGGACCGCCTGGAAGGCCCCCGGAGCCAGAGCAACCACGGCGAGACCCACCCACGCCCATCGGGCGATGCGGGGGGATCCCGCCGTCCACAGGACCCGGGTCACCGCGGCCACCACCGCCACAAGGGAGGCGTCAACGGCGTTCCACCAGCTCAGCTCAAACCCGGCGAACCCGAGCGCAACCGTTGCGGGCCCGAGGGCGAGCGCGATCGACATTCGGGCGGCCATCGGCGTCGAGCGGCGCGCGAGGAGCCATATCGCCGGAACCATGAGGAGCACGGGGAGAAGCGCGCTCAGCACAACGGGGCTGAACCCGTCGCTGACGATCCAATCGGGGAGATTCAATGCCGCCGCCGCGTTTGGCAGGCGCGCCAGCTTGTAGGAGGAGAGGTCCGTCGCCAGGAAACCCAGGGTGTGCCCCACACCCATCGCCACGGGAAGCGAGGTTAACCCGAGGGCGGCCAGTAGCGCCAGGCCGACCTGGCGGGCGCCCCACCCGGCCCTCTCCTTGCGGATGAGCGCGGATGCCAGCGCCAGCGCCTGGCCCCATCCGAGCCAGGCGACGCCGTAGAGCGGATGGACGGCCCGCAGGTCCCACGAGCCCATGTGCGACGGGAAATACTCTAGAATATACGCCGCCAGGCTCGTGACGGCGCCGCAGGCGGCCCATGTCCGCCAGGGAAGAGGCCCCCCAGCGACCGCCGCCGGCGACCCTCGCGCGATCCAGTCGGCGGCCAACCCCCCGATCCCGACGCCTGCAATCAGCGCCACCTGGTTGGGCACGCCGAGCCAGAGACCGATGCCGCCGGCGACCCCGGCGGCGCCAAACCAGAAGCTCCGGCCCTGGGCCGAGGCGACGCCCGCCAGCAGCGGCAGGACGCTCCAGATGCCGACGCAGAGCACGAGCCCTTTGTCGTCGGGAGCACCTGGAATGAAGCCGACGGCGAACGGGTAGAGCGTAGCCACGCCTGCGGAAAGCACCGCTGCGGCGGGCGCCCCAAAGCGCCGCGCGGCGAACAGCGTGACGCCGGCAAGCATCACCGCGTAGAGAAGCGGATCGGCAAAGAGCGAGGCCGTCTCAAGCGACGGCACCAGGGGCCTGCCGGAGAGCAGGTGGCAGATCCATGCCAGGGAGCCCAGCCACCACCGGTAAGGCGAGGCCGCGCGCACGTCGTGCCCGAAGGGCGCGTTCTCGTAGCCGACGCGGCGCACGCGGAGGTCGCCGCCGCTGAGCATCTGGCGCGTCTGGTCGAGCCATTCGAGGCTCGAGGCGCTGTTGCCGGGCACGATCATCCCGGGTTGCGCGCCCGCCGGGCCCCCCGCGGTCTCGCCCACGGAGAAGTCCGCGAGGCCGGAGACGTACCGGACGTGCCGGATCCTCGCGGCGCTCGTCGCGGCGACGAACGCCAGCGCGAGGGCCGGGACCAGGAGCCATGCGCGGCCCGCGAGGAAGGGCGCGATTCTCACGTGGGGTGTCGGAGTTTCCGCGATTTTTGCAGACACGCACGCCACCGTACCAAGAAGGCTGTGGCAAGAACAGCCCGGAGTGCGCGGCAGCCAAACCTGCCTTGACTAACCGCAGGCCGGAACGTCCCATTGCCGCCACTCCATGTTCGCTGTCGAGAACCGAAGTTATCCGACGATGCGAGCTGCCGCTGGGCATGTCGCCCTTTTGGGAATGATGGCCGCGATGAGCCTTGCGGGGGCGCGGGGCGCCGACGACGCCGGCGGCATCGCGGCGCGGCCCCTGGCGCCGCACCCCCACCCCCAGGGCAAGACGATGTTTGTGCAGCTCTCGCCGGAGGAGACCGGCGTGCGGACCGAGAACCCCTATGACGACCCGAAGATGTGGGGGGAGCTCTACCAGGAGTTTGAATTCGGGGCCATCGGCTCGGGCGTGGCCATAGGCGACTACGACGGCGACGGCAGGCCCGACATCTTCGTCGTGAACAAGACCGGCACCTGCAGGCTGTTTCGCAACCTGGGCGGCTACAGATTCGAGGACGTCACCGAGAAGGCGGGGGTCGGCGGCACCGCCGCGCCGGGCGTGTGGAACCAGGGCGCGACGTTTGTCGACATCGACAACAACGGGCGGCTGGACATATACGTCTGCCGCTTCAACGCCCCGAACCTCCTCTACGTCAACCAGGGTGACGGCACCTTCAAGGAGATGGCCCACGCCTACGGGCTCGACGTCGTGGACGCCAGCGGGATGGCCTATTTCTGCGACTACGACCGCGACGGCGCGCTCGACGTCTACATCGCCACCAACCTCCTCGACAACGCGAGGCACCCCTACGGCCAGCGCGGACATCTCCTCCACAACAACCGCGACGGCACGTTCACCGACGTGACCGAGCGCTCGGGCATCAGGGGCGAATCGCAGAGCCATTCGGCGACCTGGTGGGACTATGACAACGACGGGTGGCCGGACCTCTACGTCGCCAACGACTACGGTGCCCCTGACAAGCTCTACCACAACAACCGCGACGGCACGTTCTCCGACGCGATCGACAGTGTCCTGCCCCACACCTCGTTCTCGTCGATGGGCTCGGACCTCGGCGATGTGAACAACGACGGCCTGATCGACTTCCTCGTCGCCGACATGGCCTTCACGACGCACCCGATCGACCAGCGGGGCCAGGCCGAGGAACGGGCAAAAACGCCCGAGCCCGCCGACGGAAGCGCCGTGATCCCGAAATACCACAGGAACGCGCTCTTCGTTAACACGGGAACGGCCCATCCCCTCGAGGCGGCCTTCCTGGCCGGGATCGCGGCGACGGACTGGACCTGGTCGGTGCGGTTCGAGGACCTGGACAACGACGGCCGCCTCGACCTCTTCGTCGCCAACGGCATGAACAAGGAGGAGAACGTCGACCTCACCGCGCGGATGGCGATGGCCGAGTCGACGACCGAGCGCATCCGGATCATGCGCCAGAGCCCTATCCTCGCCGAGAACCACTTCGCCTTCCGCAACCTCGGCGACCTCCAGTTCGAGAACGTGAGCGCCGCCTGGGGCCTCGACCAGAAGGGCGTCGCCTTCGGCGCCGCCTTCGGGGACCTGAGCGGGGACGGCAATCTCGACCTGGTCTATTCCAACTACCAGGGCGGCGTCAGCATCCTGCGCAACGACAACGACACCGGCCACCGCGTGAACATCGACCTGCGCGGGACCGCCTCCAACCGCTACGGCGTGGGCTCGACCGTGAAGGTCGAGAGCGCGCTCGGGGTGCAGGTGCGCCAGCTCTGGCTCGGGCGGGGCTACATGTCCAGCAGCGAGCCGATGCTGCACTTCGGGTTCGGCAACGACACGGTGATCAGGCGCATGACCGTCACCTGGCCGAGCGGCCGGGTCCAGGTGTTCGAAAATCTGCCCGTGGACCGCCGCTTCACCGTGACCGAGCCGTCGTCGCCTTCGCCCGCGCCGCCCGGGGCGAAGCCGCCGCATCCGCAGTTTGAGGAGTTGGGTGAGGCGGCCGGGCTTTCCCTCTCCTCGCGAGAGGAGGTCGTCGACGAGACGGCCCAGCAGGGCCTGGTGCCCGTGCGCCTGAACCGCAGGGGGCCCGCGCTCGCCGTGGGGGACATCTATGGGGAAGGGACGGACGCGGTCGTCGTCGGCGGAACGACACTGGATCCGCTGCGGATACTCCGGAATGTCGGCTCCTGCCAGTTCAGCGCCGGGGATGTGTCGGGGTTTGCGGGGCCAAACGGCGTCGACGACGGCCCCGTGCTGCTCTTTGACGCGACGGGCTCGGGGCGGGAGGACCTCCTGGTCACCAAGGGCGGCGACGCGCTCCCGGCGGACGCCCCCGAGTACCAGCCGC
>CAYNLL010000359.1:0-3858 GCA_964398015.1 uncultured Opitutaceae bacterium
TGTTGCCCTCCTGGATCAGGTCGAGGAACGAGAGGCCGCGGTTGGTGTACTTCTTCGCGATCGAGATCACGAGACGCAGGTTCGCCTCGACCATCTCGGTCTTCGCGCGGTGGGCCTCGCGCACGTGGGTCATCGTCTGCTGGACGACCTCGATCAGCTGGGCCGGGGCTATCCTCTGCTCGAGCTCGATGTGGCGCAGGCGAGTGTTGATCGCCCGGATGTCGATGGCCGCGTCCTTCTTGGTCTTCGGGTGCTTGGCCCTCTCGATCTGGGCGCTGAAGCCCTCGATCTCCTCGATGACCGGACGCAGCTGTTCGAGGTATTCCTCGTAGACCTTCAGCTTGAAGAAGAACTTGGAGAAGTTGGTCCTCAGGGCGGTCTCGCGCCTTCGGAACTTGGTGAGGGCCTTCTTGCGCTCCGGGTCGGTGCGCGCCTTCGTCTGCTCGGCCCACGCCTCGGCCACGCCCGCCTCGGACTTCTGGGTCGTCTCGACCAGCTTGGGCAGCGACCTGAAGTAGGCGTCGCGGCTCTCGATCTTCTTGTCGATCACGATGCGGTCGAACCTCTCCTCGCGGTTGAGCAGCTTCGCCCCGAGCCTGGCGATGTAGGCGCCCACGGCCGAGGCCTGGAAGAGCGCCTCCTGCGCCTTGAGCTCCGCGTTCTCAATCCGCTTGGAAATCTCGACCTCCTGCTCGCGCGTGAGCAGCGGGACCTGGCCCATCTGCTTGAGGTACATCCGGACCGGGTCGTCGAGGATGTCGTTCTGCGACGAGCGCGACTCCTCCTCCTCGGCCTCCTCCTGGCGCTGCTTGTAGTCCTCGACCTGGTCGGGCTCGAGGATCTCGATCTCGAGGTTTTGCAGGATGGAGAGGACGTTGTCGATTTCCTCCTGGTTCTCGATCGACTCGGGCAGGGCCTCGTTGATGTCGTCGAACGTCAGGTAGCCCTGCTCCTTGGAGAGCCTGATCAGCTGGCGGATCTTCTCGTTGATGCCGCCTATCGGGACCGCGGCCTCCCCTCCCTCGGCCGGCGCCTGCGGGGCGGTGGCGAGGGCGTTTTCGACGGCTTCGGAGTGGTGGTTGATATCACCTTGTTTGGCTTTGCGCGGCATGAATGTAGTGTTCGGGAACTGCGACGGAAAACCTCACCCGGCCTCGGTCAATACGACCGGCTGACGGAGGAGGCGTTGTAGGTCGGACAACTCCCTTAAGAGTGACGATGAGTCATCATTAAAGTCCGATGGGCCTCTGGCTAATGCAAGTTCTATTTGGCGGAGCCGGGGCTGGATCGAGCGGTCCCTGAGCCTTCGGATACCCTCCCGGGCGACCTTGAAGGGGTCGTCCAGCACCGGGGCGTCGAACAGGAGGGACGCCACAAGGGCTTTTTCCTCATCATTTTCCATGAGCGAATCGAGGTGGTCGCGGCCCGGCCAGCTGCCGTTCTCGAGTTCCCCGAGGAACCGGTTGAGGAGCACGCCGGCGGTCTGGCGCTTGTCGATCCAATCGTGGGGAACCGCGGTGCTGAGCGGCCGGCCGAGCTGCTCAAAATGCAGGCAGAGGCGCAGCAGGTCCTGCTCCGGCGAGACGTCCACGTGTCCCTTGGGCGCCGGCGCCGCGGGCGCGGGAGCCTGCGCCCGCTCCGCGCGGGCTGAGATCCGCCTGAGGTCGCTCTGCAGCGCCGAGGCCGGCAGCTTCAGGAGCGCCGCGGCCTCGGAGACGAAGGCCGCGCGCGAGACGTCGCTCTCGGCGGCGGCGATGATCCCGAGCACCGCCTGCGCCGCTCGCGACCTCTGCTCCGAGGAGGCCGTGGCGGGCGAGGGCAGCGCGGCCTGGCAGGCGAACGCCATGGCGGAGAGGGCGCCCTTGCGGACCTGGTCGTATGCGGCGATCCCTTTCTCCAGGAAGAGGAGGTCCGGGTCGACCTTGGCGTCGCCGGCGAGGGTCAGGAAGCGCACCTCGATGGCGGCCTTGAGGGCCATCGGGAGCATCCGCAGCGCGGCCTTCTGGCCCGCCGCGTCGCTGTCGAAGAAGCACTCGACCTCGGGATGGTAGCGGCGCAGGAGGGCGAGCTGCCCCTCGGTGATCGACGTGCCCTGGGGGGCGACGGCCGTCTTCAGGCCGACCGACCAGCACCTCAGGGCGTCGAGCTGGCCCTCAACCATGACGAACGGCTTGCCCTCGCCGACGGCGGTGCGCGCCCTGTCCAGGTTGAAAAGGAGATGGCCCTTGGTGAAGATGGGCGTCTCCGGCGAGTTGACGTACTTCGCCTCGCGGGCCGGGTCGTCCTCGGGCGTGAGCGCGGTCTGGCGCGCGGTGAACGCGACGATGCGGCCCTGGTGGTCCCGGATCGGGATCATGAGGCGGCCGCGGAACCGCGGGCGCAGGGCGCCGATGGTGATCATGGCGTCGTCGCGGATGAAGAACAGGCCGCAGCGGCGCAGCGCCTCCTCGGAGTAGCGCATCTTGTGGATCGCGGCGCCCAGGCCCCCGCCGTCGGCCGCCGCGGCCCCGATCTTGAACTCCTCGGCGAGGCCCGCCTCGAAGCGGCGCTCCCCCGTCCAGTAGGCCCTCATGAAGTCGCCGGTCGGCCCGGCCGCCCTGAATTCATCGTGGAAATGGGTCGAGGCCCGGTCGTGGAGGTCGAAGAGCTCCTGGCGGAGCGAACGCTCCTCGCGGGTGGGCCCGGCCCCCTCCTCGTACTCGATCGCGACGCCGTAGCGCTGGCCGAGCGCCTCGACGGCCTCGGTGAAGGAGAGCTGCTCGGTCTCGCGCACAAAGGTGATCGCATCCCCCGCCTTGCCGCAGCCGAAGCACTTGTAGAACCCCTTGTCCGCGTCCACATTGAACGACGGCGTCTTCTCGTTGTGGAAGGGGCAGAGTCCCTTGAGGCGGGAGCCGCCGGCCTTGCGCAGCGACACGACCCGCGAGATGACGTCGGCAAGGCTAACGCGAAGCTTCAGGTCGCGGACACAGCTGGGTTTGATTGCGGGCATGGCCTGCTCGCCGGGCGGCAGGGCGGGCCTGCGGCGAGTGGAAGAATCCACTTTCAACTGCGCAGCGGGCCTGTCAAGTTCCCCAGCCCGTTCGAGCGGCCAATGGCGATGTTTAGGGAAACTTTGCCCCGCCGCGCGCGACTAATCCATTTAACACACCATGCGCATCCCCCCGTTTGCGGCCCTGGCCGCCGCCCTTGCCATTGCAGGGACACAGGCCCTGAGGGCCGACTTCACGCCCGAGGTCCAGCGACCCCCCACGGAACCGGTCTGGCAGGCCCACCTGGGGACCTTTTCCGACGCCGACTACAATACCGCCGTCGAGAAGCTGATCTCGGGCTTCGAGAAGGCGAGGGGACGGCCCATCGTTCCCCGCATCAAGAAGAAGGTCGGCCTGAAGATCTACTCGGACTCGGGCCCCGGGATGGCCACGCCGACGGCGCTCGTGAAGGGGGTCATCGCCGCCCTCGAGCGCCGAGGATACAAGAACAAGGACATCTTCCTGGTCGGACTCAACCAGCTGCGCCTCAGGATGACCGGCTACCTGCCGTCGCTGGTGACCGGCGAGACGCCGTTCAAGGGCAACCCAGTGTTCGTGCTGGAGTCCAACCGCTACTACGACCCGGTCTGGTTCTACGACAGCCCGCTGCCGGAGCGCTTCGACCCGATCTTCGCCGCCCACCAGACCGAGGGCGTGCCGAACAACTCATCGAAGGAGGAGGACCGCAAGAGCTTCCTGGCGACGCCGCTCTTCCTCGACACGGACTTCTGGATCAACCTGCCGGTGTACACCGACCACCAGGTGCTGGGCGTCAACGGCGCGCTCGTGAACGCGACCCTCTGGAACGCCTCGAACACGGCCCGCT
>CAYNLL010000360.1:0-3842 GCA_964398015.1 uncultured Opitutaceae bacterium
GCGGAAACCGACTTATGGGCCAGAGTGCCGTCCGGGCGCAGGACCGTCTCTATATACCGAGAGGGCGACTCCAGATGTCCCTTAAATACTTCCGGGGCTACCTTCCGACGGTCGCGGATCGAGAACAACAAGCCAGGATTGCGGATGTAGATATAGCGTTCGTTAAAATCGAAAAGCACTGATGCCAAACCGAGAGGCTCAGCGGCATGGAGTAACTGGCGAAAGCGTTCAATTCCACCATCCGGGTGCTGAATGTAATCGTCAAGGCCCGTCTTGCCTTCAACTACCAAGGTGGGCAACGTCACTAGGCGGGTGACGGCGCCACGGCGCTCCAACTCATCCGCAAATTCCCGCAGGGCTCCGCACACAAGCGGGTTTGTCTGGTAGTCGGAGTCGAAACAAATGTAGGTGAATCTCCCCTGCCATTTGACATGCTTTAAGTCCGCGCACCAATCAATGCCCTTAGAAAGCGCGCGCCAGTTATGGACACCCCCAAGCCCGATGGTGGGGCAGCCATGCTTACAGGCACATGCCGCCTTCAACTCCCCTTCGGTGATAATGATAGGCTCATCCACGTTGTCCAGCAGCGGCCCCCACTCCACGTTTTTTGGATAGTAGACATGAGGCAACGACTTGGCTGGCTGGACATACCGGGGGCCCCCTTCGGTCTTGCCCGCGAAGCCGGGGGGCGCCCCCAAAAACCGCAGGCGCCAGAAGACCCCCGTCACGGGGTCAACCAGGGGGGATTCATCCGGGTTGAAGTAGTTCAACCGTAAGGACGCCACCGCTGGCCGGCCCAGGGCGGCCGTGGCGGCGGCATCGAGCACGTCGATCCCTAACAGGACCGCATCCTGTAGATCCAGGCCGGATGCCGCCAGCTTTTCCTCGGCCGCCCCGGAGGGCCCAGGCGCAGAAGACTTTTTCATGGTCACTTAGCTTCAAACTTGGGGAGGTGCTCCTTGATTAGGTCCACCACGAATCGCGTGGGCTTGTTCCCTCGGCGGACGCAGACGGCCTTCAGACGCTCAAATAACGTCACAGGCATGTAGAGATTCAACTGGGTCTTTTCGGCGCCGTTCTGACTCACCTGGGGAATGACATTGTTCGTCGGCCTGGGGTCGCTCTTAGACATGGGATAGCCTCAGAAATTCGTGGGCTTCTTTTATACTCTAGAATCTAGCGTGCCGCAAGAGGATTCAGCCTAACGGCCTTCATCCTCCAAGCTGTCCAGGTATTTGGCGTACTCCAGTTCCAGGAGAGCCTTCTCGTACTCCTCCACCTCGTCGCGGCCCGGGCCCTCGACGGATGGGTCAGTGGAGAGCCAGCGGTCGTACAGGGGATCAGACATGGAATGTCCCCCTCAGAGGGGAGACAATCGGGGCAGCCTGGGCACGGCACCCAGTCGTTGCAGCAAGGCGGCCGTAACTGTTTGGTGCCTGTTCTCTCGTCATGGTTTTACTCCCTTTCCGTGAATGGGGCATGGAGTCCAGACCCCGTCGACGATTTGATGCAGATACCCGTCTCGGCATCCATGCGGGCACTTGTCCTGTGCCGGGGCGGCGGATAGGGCGGCTTGCTGTTGACGCAACCGCCGCACCGCTTCGTTCTTGGCTTCGAGCGCCCCCTCCAGCGCCTTGCACTTGGCCTCCAGGGCGGCAACCTGCTCCGCCAGATCGCACGCCTCGCACCGGCGGCGCAGGGCTCCGTGGATGCAGACGCCGGATTTCTGTTCGCGCCCTTGGGTCATGACACATGCACCGAATGCTTCTTGCAGGTCCAACGACCGCATTTAGGGCAATGATACTTCGCTGGTTTTCCGCGTTCGCAAAGGCGTCCTTTCTTAATTTTGCTCATGCTCCCTCCTTCTGCTTTTCCAGGGCCGCGACGATGCGGGCGGCCTTTTCACGGATATTTTGGTACATGTTATGGCGCAGGACGCTCTTTTCAGGATGCGCGGCCAGGCGGCGATGGCTGCGACAGCATCAAGCTTAACCGGTCCGTGGCGCTGCCCGAGGCGTGGCCCGTGGCGCTGTCCCGGGCGTGGACCGTGGCGCTGCCCGAGGCGCGGGCCTCGACGCGGGCCTCGACGCGGGCCCTGACGCGGACCCAGACGCGGACCCAGACGCGGACCCCGACGCGGGCCCTGACGCGGGCCCTGACGCGGTCCCCGACGCGGGCCCCGACGCGGACCCAGACGCGGTCCCCGACACGGGCCCCGACGCGGGCCCTGACGCGGTCCCCGACGCGGTCCCCGACGCGGTCCCCGACGCGGTCCCCGACGCGGTCCCTGACGCGGTCCCCGACGCGGGCCCCGACGCGGTCCCAGACGCGGGCCCTGATGCGAGCCCCGACAATGGCCCCACCGAGGCGCTTCACACTTCCACGCCGTAGCTGAGAGCCGGGTCGGCGTCGCACGCGGCCGGCTCGAGCCGGGTCGCCTGCCACTTGCGCGCCCCCGCTGCGGTGCGCAGCGCTTCGTGCACGGGCTCGAGGTACGTGGGCTGCGACCGATTCGCGAGCCTGGGCGACTGTTTCTTCAGCAGGCGTTGACCGGAGGCATCCATGAGCTCGTAGCGCAGCTGCGTCGCCGGATCGGTCCACGAATCCAACACGGTCGCGCCCAGCAGTTTGGCGATCCAGTCCCATCCCGCGATCTCGGAGAGAGCACGCCGCTCCTCCGTGTTCGTGATGGCCCGGTACTCCTGCGCGGTGTAGCTGCGCGGCTCCATGACCATGCGCTCCGGCAGCCAGGTGCCGTGGTAGGCGTAGTCCCTCTCGCCGTCCGCCCAGAGCAGGCACGGACCATTCAGCGAATGGAGGTTCCCGTCATCGTCGAGGGCGATCTTCTTCGGGCGCGCGATAACGATCGCGCACTCGTCGAGCAACACGGAGTCCCAGGCCATCGCCCCGAAGTCGCGGAGCGCGAGCACCTCCGCGGCCTCCTCCTTCGTCAGCAGTCCGATCCGGGCGAAGTAGTCGTAAAACGACACCCACCCGCCATCCGAAAACCCGCACCAGTCCATCTCGGTCATCTTCTCGCCGGTGAGCTCCGACGCGAGCTTGAGCGCGGCCTCCGGCGACTTCGCGATCTCGACACGAGCGGGACGCTTCATGTCGTAGGCGCCGTAGGCGACGTCCAGCCACCGATCCAGGGTCCGCCGGTTCATCGGCTTCGGCTTCGTGATCCCGCGGATGTACTCCGCGGACACCTTGCCCATCAATGCTTCCTGCTTCGCCGTCAGTTCTTCCAACATGGGTGTTCTCCCTCTCGTCTTTCGGTTGCGGGCTCAGTCCTCGACCATCCGGTCCGTGCGGTCGCCGCGCTCGCGCAGGCGGCGGACCTCGTAGTCGCCGGCCTCCAGCGTCACGGTCTTGTGTCCCCCGGCCTTGCCGTGCTCGACCTTCGTCGCCTTGGCGACACGGACGAGCGTCACGCCGTTCGCCTCGCGCCGAAACTCGCACGCGCCCATCAGGCGGTGCGGATGCCCCGAGCTGTCTCCCGCGAAGGAGATGGCCCGGCCCTTCTCGAGGTCGCCCGTGATGGGCTGGATCAGCTTGTCGATGATGAGATCACCCTGACGCGCGTAGATGTTCATGCCTCTCTCCTTCGGTTCAGTTCAGTCCTCACGAAACACGCCGCCGATAGAACATACAATACTTCGATAGGCATCAGCTTCACTTCACTTCGCCCTCCGATAGCTGCTGCACCGCTCGCACACCCGCCCCATCGGCTGCCCGTTCGACGTCAGTTCGTCCGGGTCCAGCGGGCGCGTCACGCCGATGGGCGCCCCGAGGCCGCACGCGCCGTTCGTCGCATGCCCGTACAGGTGGGCGAGCTGATG
>CAYNLL010000361.1:0-1627 GCA_964398015.1 uncultured Opitutaceae bacterium
AGGTGGGGTAAGAGCCCACCGCGCCCGCCGCGAGGCGGGCGGCACGAAAAACCCCGTCCGGTGCAAGACAAAATAGGAGACTGGGCGGCCCGCCCCATAGTCTCGGGTATGTCGCACCCTCATGCCGCCCCGCGGTTCCGCCGCGGGGAGGGCGTGCGGGCGCGTCCCGCAAGGGCGCGAGAGAAATGACGGCCGAAGCCCCGCAAGGGGTGGAACAGAATCCGGCTTACCGGCCCCAAAGCTAAATTTTTCGCAGATTTAACGGGATCCACGAAGCGATGGCCCATTTGCCGGGCATCCTGCCCCGCGCGCACACTTCCGTGCCGAAACCAAGAACCACCATGCGCCTACTTTTGGCGGCCCTCGCGGCCGCGCTGGCATTACCTCTCCGCGCGGCCCCCGGGCAGGGCCGCCACGTCGTCGTCATCGTCTTCGACGGCATGCGACCGGACTTCGTCACGGCGCAGACGACGCCGAACCTCTGGGCCCTTGCCGGCGGCGGCGTTCGCTTCGCGCACCACCACCCGGTCTACCTGAGTTCGACCGAGGTCAACGGGACGGCGATCGCGACCGGCGCCTATCCCGCGCGCAGCACCGTGATCGCCAACTTTGACTTCCGTCCGCGCATCGACCCTCAGATGCCGGTCGGGATCGAAGTCCCCCGCACGATCCGGCGCGGCGATGAGGCCAGCGGGGGCCGCTACCTGGGAGCGCCCACGGTCGCGGAGATCCTCCACGCCCACGGCATGGCGACTGCCGTCGCGGGGTCGAAGCCGGTGGCGCTCCTCCACGACAGGGCGCGCCGCCCGAACGATCCCCGGTCCTCGCCCGTGGTCTACGACGGCTCGGCCCTGCCCCCGTCCCTGGAGTCGGCGCTTGCGCTGTCCCTCGGCGACTTTCCCCCTGTCTCCGCTGACGGCGACAAGATAGAGCGGGACCGATGGACGACCGCCGCCCTCACGACCACCCTGTGGAAGGACGGTCTCCCCGCGTACAGCCTGCTCTGGCTTGCCGAGCCCGACTTCTCTCAGCATGCGACGGGCCCCGGCTCGAGGCAGTCTCTGGCCGCCGTTAGGAGCAGCGACGACAACCTCGGCCGCGTCCTCGCGGAGCTGGACCGGCGCGGCCTGCGCGGGTCCACCGACGTGTTCGTCGTCTCGGACCACGGCTTCTCCACGATCGCGCGGAAGGTCGACGTCGCCGCGGAGCTCTCCTCAGCCGGCTTTGAATCCGAGCGGGCCGCGCTCGGCGGGCTAAAGCCCGGCAAGGTGTTGGTGGTGAGCAACGGCGGCTCCACTCTCCTGTACGTCGGGGGGCATTCGGCGGACCTCTGCGGGCGGCTAGCCGTCCACCTGCAGGCCCAGGACTGGACCGGGGTCATCTTCTCGCGCGAACCCCTGGACGGCACGTTTCCGCTCTCAGAAGCGCACATTGACGCGCCGGAGGCCCCCGACCTTGTCGTGTCGCTGAAATGGACGGGTGACACGAGCGCCACGGGTGCGCCCGGGCTGCAGACTTCCGACATGGCGCCGTCGGCGAGGACCATCGGCAACCACGCCAGCCTGAGCGCCTACGACATGCACAACACGCTCGTTGCCGCCGGACCCGACCTGCGGCGCGGTGTGGT
>CAYNLL010000361.1:1637-3813 GCA_964398015.1 uncultured Opitutaceae bacterium
GTCCGACGCCACCAATGTGGCTGTGGTCGACACGCTGCCCACGGGAAACACGGACGTCGCGCCCACGGTGCTCTGGATCCTCGGCCTGGGGCAGGAGGCCGCAGGAATGGATGGGCGCGTCCTCTCCGAGGCGCTGTCGATCGGCGGGCCTCCCCTGCGCTCCTACGACCTGAGGCGGCTCGAGGCGACGCACGCGTCTGCAGTCGGGGTCTGGCGGCAATACCTCCAGGTAAGCGAGGTCAACGGCGTCCGCTATCTTGACGAGGGCAACGGATCCCTCGAAAGGGCGGCGTCGGCCCCCCCCGGGCCGCGCTAATGGGCCGGTCAGGGGAGCCCCCGCCGGCCACGACCACGAGGTTCACCGCAATCCGCCGTGGAGCCGGCCGAACGTATGGGCAAGCATGAGCGATAAAACCAGGATGCCCGCGCCAAGAACAAGAACATGCCGGGTCCGCCGCAGCTCAAAATTCCCGACCCGGCACACGAGCACGTAGGCCACGGCAAGGTTGAAGAGCCCCCAAAGGACGTTGACAGTCGAGGATGACAGCCCCTCCCCGGGTGGGCTCGCGAAGGGGCTCTGGAAGGCGTGGCCCGAAAGGCCGTTGCCGAGGTGGGGGAGCGCATTTGCAAGGAAGGCGCCCCCGAAGAAATAAGACAGGTAGTGGTACCAGCGCATGGCAGCCGCATTCTTAGGAGAGATTATTCCTTGGCAATCGGCCTTTCCGTTCAAACCGACCCACCCCCAGCCCCACATAACCCTTGACTCGACCGGGTACGTTTGAGTCATTGGCCGGCTCCGAAGTCCACCACGACCATGGCAAACACCCAATCCGCTATCAAAGCCGCGCGTAAGACCGTGCGCCTCACGCTCCGCAACAAGGGGGCCAAGACCCGGCTCAAGACGCTGCACAAGACCTTTGATGCGGCGGTGAAGTCAGGCGACGCCCAAGCGGCGAAGAAGGCGGGCATCGCATACCTCTCGGCCATCGACAGGGCGGTCAAGTCGGGCGTCGTTCACCGGAACGCGGCCTCGAGGGCCAAGTCGCGCGCCTCAAAGTACGTGCTCGCGAAGTGACCGGGATTTTGGGATGGCTGCGTGCCATCCCAAGTTGAAGACCGCTCCCGGCGCAGAACTGTTTCTCTCGCGCTTCGCCGAAGCCGAATGGCAGGGGCTTGTCCGCCCTTGGCTCGAGGCGACCCGCGGCGCGCTCGAGCGCTCCCTTGTCGTGGCCCCGACGCGAGGCCAGACCCACGCGCTCAAGCAGCGGTGCCTCGCGGAGGGCGTTGCGGTCCTCGGCGTGGAGTTCCTGACCCCGGGCCTCGCGAGGAGGAAACGGTCGGGCCCGGCGCCGCTTGCGCCGGAATTCCAGCGGCTCATCCTGCGTTCGAGGATCGAGAACCGCCTCGCCCTTCTCGGCGAAGAGGACCCCGGGAGCCTGGTCCTGCGCAGCCTGGCGAGCGACCTCGATTCGGCCCTGGCGGACTTCAGTGACCTTCTTCGCGCGGGCCTGGGCTCCAGGCATTTTCCCCGCCCCGAGCTGCGCGAGGTGTTCGGCGAGCTCGAGGCATGGATCAGCGCCCATGGCTTTGCGCTCGGCCCGGCGGAGGACCAGGCGGCGGCGCTCGGCGCGCCGCCGGGGACCCCGCAGATCGCCGACCGACTCCTCATCCTCGCCGGGGGGGCCGAGGGCTGGCCGGAGCTCCTCGGGCTCGCCGCCCTCGTGCGCCGCTGCCGCTCTTCGACCGTCGTCGTTGCGGAGCCCGAGTTTGTCGGCAAGGACGCCGCCGGCGAGGCCTGGGTTGCCGACTGGGAAAGGCTGCTCCAGGTGGACGCGCTCCCGATCGACGCGGACGAGCCGCAAGGCACGTGCGAGCCCGTGGCCGCCCTCTGGGGGGGGGGCGAGGGCAGCGCCGAAGCAGCGGGCCTTGTCGTCGGCCGCACTCGGTCGCAGGAGATGGAGCGTGTCGCCGGGGTGATCGAGGACCTGCTCGCGGGCGGAGCCGACAACATCGCCGTCGTTTTCCCGAGGGCGGGTGCCGCGCACGCCCACCTCGTGCGCCTCCTGGAGCGGAGCGAGACGCCGTTTGCCGACATGATCGGCGAGTCGGCGCCGGCCCCCGTCGACACGCGCATCCAGAGGGCGGTCGTCGACTTCCAGGCAAAGGGAGGCCGGCT
>CAYNLL010000362.1:0-3796 GCA_964398015.1 uncultured Opitutaceae bacterium
TCAGCTTCTCGACCAGCGATCGGTCCTGCATCGTCTCGCGCGAGATGTTGAGCGGCAGGTCCTCGCTGTCGACGACGCCCTTAAGGAACCGCAGCCACTCGGGCAGGAGATCCTTCGGGCGGGCGTCGATCAGCACCTTCTTGCAGTAGAGCGCCACCGCGGGCTCCAGCCGGGCGAGCCCCATCCTCTCGGTGTTGTCGTGGGGGACAAAGAGCAGGGCGTTGATCGAGATCGGGGCGTCCGCGCTGAAGTGGAGCCTCAGGCGCGGCTTCTGGGCGTCGTGGCACTGGAACTTGTAGAACTCGTCGTATTCCTCCTCCTTGATCTCCGCCTTGCTGCGCAGCCACAGCGCCTGGACCGTGTTGACCCGCTTCCCGTTGAGGTTGATCGGAAAGGAGACAAATGCGCTGTAGCGCTCGAGGATCTCGCGGATCCTCCACTCCTGGCTGAACTCGGCGTTCTCGTCCTTGAGTTCGACGACCACCTTGCATCCCCTGCGCTCCCCTGCGCTCTCCTCGATGGCGTAGCTCCCCCCGCCGTCGCTCGTCCAGAGCAGGCCCGGCTCCGATTCGCGCCACGAATGGCTGTAGACCTTCACGGTCTTGGCGACCATGAAGGCGGAGTAGAAGCCGACGCCGAACTGCCCGATCAGCCCGGCGGCCTTCTGGTCTCCCTCGCCCAGCGCCTTGACGAAGGCCTTGGAGCCGGAATGGGCGATCGTGCCCAGGTTTTCCACGAGCTCCGACCGCGTCATCCCGATCCCGAAGTCATGGATGGTGAAGGTCTTGGCCTTGTCGTCGGTCGTGATGTTGATCTCAAGCTCCAGCCGGTCGTCGAAGACCGACTTCTCCGTCACCAGGAGGTGGCGCATCTTCTCCAGGGCATCCGAGGCGTTGGAAACGAGCTCCCGGACGAAGATCTCCTTCTCCGTGTAGAGCGAGTGGATGACGATATCGAGGAGCTGCTTGATCTCGGCCTGGAACTCGAAGGTCTGGGGGGCTTCTGTGGGCATGTGTGGGGAAAGTGGGAAGGTGACCCTACGCCACCGCATCCAAAAATCAACGCTGCAGGCGCGGGCGGGCGGCCTGGCCCCGCTCAGCGGACCGCGCCCGCGGGGCCCGGGCCCCGCGCCTTGTCGGCTGCGATGATCCGCCGCACGAGGGCCTCCTCGGGATAGAACGAGAGCCGCTTGAAGTACCCCCCCGAGAGCCACGAGAACTCGATCGCCGAGTTGATGCCGACAAAATTCCCCGCCGACGACAGCAGGGGGCCGCCGCTGTCGCCGTGCCACAGCGGGATGTCCGTGGCGATCAGTGGATCCGTTCGGCCCGACGCGTCCAGCCCCCCGTCCACGACCGTTCCCCCGGCTAGGCCCAGCTCGCCGCCGATGTCGTCGCGACCGCGGTTGCAGACGACGGCGAAGACGGGGTCCCCGCGCCGGGGCGCCATCCCGTAGCGCGCGGTGTAGTCCAGCCTCCCGGGAATCCGGACGACCGCAAAGTCCGCGCGGGCGATGGAGGGGGCGCCCATGGCGACGACGCTCGCCGGGCGGACGTCGAGGCGCCCGTTGATCCAGCCCACCACGAAGAGCCTCTCGCGCAGGACATGCCGGGCCGTCAGCAGGTACCCGCCCGGGTCGATCCCGACGCCGAGGCCCTGGACATACGCCCCCTGCGGAGCCGGGGGCAGCCTGAGGGCGCCCGTCGCCGAGTCGATCGACGGCTGCCACGCGCCTGGTCCCCCGGCGATCACCAGGTAGGTTTCCAGGACCACCGCGATTGGGTCGCCGACGAAGGCCCGCTGCTGCTGCCTGAAGGACGCGAAGCGCTCGTGGACGCTGGGCTCAAGGGCGGAATGGCACCCGGCGACGAGCAGCGCCGCGGAGGCGAGGGCGGCGAACAGGGCGGGGTGGATTTGCAGGGTAGGCCCGGGCGAGCTCATGCCGTTCATGGGGACCCCGGGAGCCTGTGCGCCGGGGGGAGGGACGGCAACCCCACCCGGCGGGCGCCGAGCGGGTTGAACAAAGGGCAGAAGTGGTGTTGCCTTGAGCCTCGACCATGAGCCCTGCACCCTCGGCCGCCCCGATTCACCCCGGCGTCAGGATTGGACACGTCCACCTGAAGGTGGCGGACCTCGACCGCGCGCTCGGCTTCTATTGCGGCGTCCTCGGCTTCGAGCTCATGCAGCGCTTCGGGCCCGGCGCGGCGTTCGTCTCCGCGGGCGGCTATCACCACCACATCGGTCTGAACACATGGGAGAGCCTCGGCGGGTCGCCGCCGCCGGCGGGGTCGACGGGCCTCTACCACGTGGCGATACTCTACCCCTCCCGCGCCGAACTCGCAGACGCGCTGCGCCGCCTCGTGGCGGCCAGGGTCCCCCTCGACGGCGCCTCCGACCACGGGGTGAGCGAGGCCCTTTACCTGCGCGACCCCGACCAGAATGGGGTAGAGCTCTATTGGGACCGCCCGAGGGAGCAGTGGCCCCGCGACGCCAAGGGGGCCGTGGCCATGTACACGCGCGGGCTCGACCTGGACGCGCTCCTGGCCGAGCGCGCCTAGCCGAAAGTCCGCCATGCCCAGCGGGTCGACTTTGCGTGCACGCCCCTTCTATGAGTCGCCAAGAAAATCGTCGTGCGGTCCGGTCCCGTTCGTCGGTGTCAGGGGCTGACGCGCGGCATCGTGCCTGTGTCTGGGAAGCCCTTGGATCGGGACCGATCCCCTTGGAAACGGGCGCTCGAAGCTCGCCCGCGTGCTCTCGCGCTTGTTGCCTGCTCGGGCGTCAGAACCTACGAGCTGGCGCAGGTCTCTGACGGCGTCTTCGAGGAGATGCGATTGGGCATTTAACTCCTCGGCCGATGCGGCGCTCTCCTCGGCGCTCGCGGCGTTGGACTGGGTGACCTTGTCCATCTGCGAGACAGCAATGGTTACTTGGCCGATGCCTTGGCTCTGCTCACTGGACGCAGCGGAGATTTCGGCCACCAATCGGTCAAGCTCGTGAATCTGCCGCTGGATTGTGGAGAAGCTCTTGGCCACGTCCGCGCTAACCCTAGAGCCGTGCTCGCTCTTCGCCACCGACTCGCCAATCTTGACGGCGGTCTCCTTGGCAGCGGTGCCGCAGCGCTGGGCGAGGCTGCGCACCTCTTCGGCGACCACGGCGAAGCCCGCGCCCGCTTCGCCCGCGCGCGCAGCCTCAACTGCGGCGTTGAGTGCGAGGATGTTGGTCTGAAATGCAATTTCGTCGATCGTCTTGAGTATCCGAGATATGTCTTGGCCAGCCGATTGGATGGCCTCCATGGCAGCCTGCATGGCCGTCATCTGCTTCGCACCGACGTCGGCCGAGGCGAGGGTCTGACCTGCATTTTCCTTGGCTTGGCGCGCGTTATCGGCGTTGCGCTTAGTCATGCTGGACAGCTCTTCCAGGGAGGCGGAGGTCTCCTCCAGGGAGGCTGCCTGTTCGCTGGCGCCCTCCGCCAGAGATTGGCTTGTCGTGGACACTTGGCCGGCCGACGATGAGACCTGAGCGGCGGCCTCATCCAGCGTGGTTGTGATGGCGCGCATCGCCGTATTCACTCCGCGTCCGATGGCGAACGTGGCCCCCAAGGCGATCAAGAGGCCAATTCCCAGGCCGTATGTAAGCATCAGGCGCGTAACGGCGATCGCTCGGTCGCTTTCGATTCCCTGAGAGGACGCCTGGTCGCCTGCCAGCGTGATCATCGCTTGAAGTTGGGTGATGTAATTTGTGTAAACCGGATAAAGGGTCTTGTTCATCTCGTCGTCGACCCCTGCGTCGCCCTTGA
>CAYNLL010000363.1:0-3782 GCA_964398015.1 uncultured Opitutaceae bacterium
CGACGGCGTACTCCCCCTCGAAGGAAGGGCTCAGCTTCTTCAGGCGGTCGGCGTTCACGATCGTGGATCGATGGATCCGGATGAAGCGCTCCGGATCGAGCTGCGCCTCCAGGGAGGCCATCGTGGAGCGCATGAGATGCGTCCGACCGGTCGCGTGAAACTTCACGTAGTCCCCCTCGGCCTCGATCCAGTCGATCTCGCCTGTTTTCAGGAAGATGATCTCCCCAGATGACCTCAGCAGGATCCTCTCCCTGTCCTTGCACTCGAGGTGCTCAAGGAGCCGGGTGAGCCGCTTATCGACCTGCGTGCCGCGTTTGCGCTGGACAAGCTCCCTGGCGCGATCGAGCGCGGCCGCGAACCTCGAGTCGTCATAGGGTTTCAGCAGGTAGTCGACCGCATTTACCTCAAACGCCTTCAGCGCGTACTCGTCGTACGCCGTGACGAAGACAACAACCGGGGTGTACGCCGGCCCCACCCTCCTCAGTGTCTCAAACCCGTCGCATCCCACCATCTGGACGTCGAGGAAGACGAGGTCGGGGCGAAGCTTCATGATGAGCTCCGCGGCCTCGATGCCCCCGGTAGCCTCGCCCACGACTTCGACGGATTCGTCGCGATCAAGGAGAAGCCTGACGCCGCGCCGCGCCACGGGCTCGTCGTCAGCGATTAGGGTACGGATTCGCGCCATGCCCGCGAAATTTTGCACCGGGGTCATATTCCGCCTGTTGGACGGTTGACGATCCGCATTCGCGCCGCGTCGCCGTACATCTTGTGGAGGCGCTCCCGCGTGTTCGCAAGGCCGGTGCCCTCGACGACTCGTCTGTTTTCCGGCAGTCCCGGGCCGTCGTCGCGCACCTCGATGTGGAGACGGCCCTCGTTCACCCGCCCGAGGACTTCGACCTTTCCAGGCCCAGATTTCGGAATGACGCCATGAAGGATGGCGTTTTCGACGAGGGGCTGCAGGAGAAGCCAAGGCACGGTCATGCCCAGCGCCTCCTCGTCGACGGCAACGTCGACGGTAAGGCGGTCGGAGAATCTCGCCTTCTGGATCCCGATGTATTTCTCGAGGAATTCCATCTCGACCCGAAGGGTGGACTCGTTTTCGCGGCTTCCGTCCAGGGACATCCGCAGGAGAGAACCCAACTGCGCCAGCAAAGTTACAGCCAATTCGTTCTTCCCGTCTCGGACCGTGGCCGCAATCGTGTTGAGGGTGTTGAACAGGAAGTGGGGCTTGATCTGCTCGCGAAGCGCTTTGAGTTCCGCCTCTATCAGGCGCGACTCCAGCTGTGCGGCACGGATCTCCTCGTTTCGGTATTTTCTGTAGAGCTCGCTTCCGTAGCCGAAGGCGAGAACTGCCCAATAGCAGGCCATGTCCACGAAGTTGTGCCCATAAAAGCCCCTGTTGGCCGTATGCCAGAAGCCGTCCTTCGGAGGCCCGAAGAAAATGCAGTACCCCTCGATCCTCCCGAGGTAGTACGTGGCCATCACGATAAAGCTGAATAGGATATGGAAAACGACTCCGCCCACCCAGTGCCCGGCGTTGAGCGGCATCCTCGCGCGGAGCATCAGAATGAACGGCGCGAGGCAGGCCCACATGGCCGCACGACCGAATTGCGGGATCGCGATGTACGCGAAATCGGCCCAGTTCATCTCCGCCCGCTGGTTGAAGTAGAGCTCCAGCGAGAGCACGAGTCCCACGAAGGCCCAACCCACGCCCGAGGCGATGATCCTTTGCAGTCGATTGTTCACGGATAGGGTGCGGTTCATTCCGCGCTCCGTCCCCAAGTATCAAGCCGATACACCTCGGTTTGCGACGGAACCCTGTATTCGAGCGACGAAGCGCATGAAAAACGCGTCCAAATGCCGGCGGGAGGCGGGCGCGGAATCAAGAGGTCGGCATCCAGGACGTGCGGATGCCCGCTTTCCGCCCTTGAGCGTAGCCCTTGAGGGCGCCTGGGCGCCCGATGGCCTCTCGATCTCGAGGGTCACTGCCGTCGCTGCGCTGCCCTGGGCCTCGACTCGGGCGATCCCGAGCCCGCCGCGCCCCTTTTCGTCCTCTAAACTCCAGCGGCTCGTTCCCGGTGCGCCCGTTTGCGGCGCGTCAAGGCGGCGCCAGCCGGCCCCCCGCCGCGCTGGGGTGCGTCCGTTCGCGGCCTCATTCGCGGGGCGGCCGCGCATGCCGGACGGCTCACCGGCTCGTCGGTTTGTCGCTGTTACGCGCGGGTCCGTCGCATTTCCGAATACACGCGCGCCCGATGCGAGTTTAAGGGGCCATGCGCGCACTGCCCCTCGCCCTTCTCGCCTTGACGGCATCTTGCGCAGCGGGGATGCCGGACGGACTCGCCGATGCGATCGCCGCGCGCTCCCTGCTGGGGCCCGACGTTTGGGCCCGCGTCGTACGCCTCGAGAAGGCCAAGGAACGGGGGCTCGAGACGCGAACGATCTACCCGTCGACCACCTACGCGCTCGTGTTCGAGCTCTCCGGAATCCTTTGGTTCTACTGCGACGCGGACGGCACCCAGAGCCTCTCGACAAGGCTGGGGTCGGTCGAGGCGGACAAGCTTGACCCAGGGCCGCTGTTCAAGGCGATCTCACCGCGTTTTGCCGACTGGGAGTGGTCCGACGGCCCCTCGCGCACGGCCACGCCGGCGCGCGTTCCCCCTCCAAATGCCTGCTTTATCGAATGCCTCTCCATCCTGAGGCAGCGGGCCGCCGTCGGGGCGGAGACCCTGTCGCCCCGCCTTCTTGTCTACTACGTGGACACTCCCAGCGGCCGCGTCGGCCATACCGTCCTCGTGTTCGCAACTCAGCACGGAGTGGCGGCTGTCGACCCCGAATCGCCGCTGAAATCAATCCGGATACCCGCACTCGAGGCGAGCGATGCACGGGAGGTGGCGCGCTTCCTTCGGGGACGCGACGTGGCGGCCGCCCGCGAGCTGCCGCTCGACGCCGGCGCACCGCTGCCCGAATCCAAATGGGCCGCCCTTGCGCCGGCGGGTCCGTCGGCGGGCTGACGCCGTCTCCCGTCTGTCCGACCCATTTCGGCGTCCGTTCGCCGCTAAATGGGCGGGATTCGACGCAAACGCATTCACCCCCATGGGCAAACCTGCCTGCTTCGACTCGCTTGTTGTCAGTTGTGTTAGCGTGGGGGGGCCGGTCGCGGTCCCCCCACGCTGTTCCGCCTCGGTTCCGGGACGCGGCTGCGCCCCGCAGCGAGCCACCAAACTTGCCCTTCGGGCGCGGGGCCGCGCTTTGCCGGCGGCAGGAGCCGTACCGCTTTGCGGCCGCCGGACGTGCGCCGGCGACCACCCGTCCTTCCGCGACGAGTGGCCCGCTTTGCACGCCAACCCGTCGCCCCGCCTTCTCTCGTCCCGAAAATCCGTCGGTTCGTGCCATTTGGACGACGGTTCGTCGCAGATGACTATGCGAAGGTTACGCCCAAGCGCATTGGTAACGTCCAAGCAAACTCGGCTCCACGGTTTGGAGCGGCTTCAAGCAAACAAACCTGACTCAACCATGCACCCTCTGCGGAAACTCATGCCCGCGCTTGCCGGACTCATAGGCTTCGGCGCGGCGCTCTCGATGAAGGCCCAGTCCACGGCGACGCCGGACGCCCCGGCCGCGGCCGAAGACAGTAGCCCCCAGATCCTCCAGAAGTACGTCGTCACCGGCTCGAACATACCCACGGCGGCGGAGGCGCTTGCGGTTCCCGTGGTCTCCATCGACCTAGGCGACATCCAGAACAGCGGGGTCGAGACGAGCACGCTCGACATCCTGCGCAAGAT
>CAYNLL010000364.1:0-3762 GCA_964398015.1 uncultured Opitutaceae bacterium
ATCAGCAGCCTGTGCGACGCGATCTCGGCGTCGGACGGGCTTTCCTTCAGCGTGGGGATGAAATAGCGCGACCAGAACTTCATGGGCAATGGGACAGCCAAGAAAGGGAGGGCACCGATGGCAACACGCGAAAACGCGTGTTGCCAATTTGGGCGCGGTGCCTTTGGCCTCATCGGCGCATGACCGCCGAACGAAAGGACCGCAAGCCCTGGCCGATGAGGTGGATCGTGCTCTCGATTCTCGTCTTCATCCCGATCTACACCTACCTGACGCTGCATTTCCGCAGGCCGGGCCGGGCGTTCGCCCCCTACCAGGACCTCAGGGACAGGACGGACGTGGTGAGGCTCCTGAAGGCGGGCTACCACCGCGTCGCGGTCGAGGCCACCCGGCCGGCCGAGCCCCCCCCCGACGGGGCCCTGGCGGCGTCCCCCGCGCCGGGGGGCCTGCCCGCCGAGCTGAGGAAGACGCTTGTCGAGACCCCGCTCATGCCGCTCGAGATCTCGCGCGTCACGGCCGCTCAGGCGGCGTCCTCCGCGATCGACTACCCGATCGGCCTCGCCTACACCCTCGCCGACAACAAGCGCCAGCTCTCCGGCGCCCACCTCTACGTCCGGGACGGGGAGGTGGTGATCGTGGCGGACTTCGAGCGGCTGGGAGGCGAGCTGATGGCGCGCACCCGGGAGGGCTACGCGCTGCTCACCGTGCCGCCCGGCACGCTCAGGCCCGGGACCTACACGGTGACCGCCGTCGGCGAGCGCGCCTCGAGGTCGTGGACCCTGCGCGTGCGCTGAGGGGCGGCGAGACCGCTGTAGAGGTCCCTTGACGTGCGGGGCCACATCTCCGAGAACGCGATCCTGCCCATGAGCAACGGAAACGGCCAGCCCACCCCCGCAGCGGCCCCCGCCGCGAGCCACGCCGCGGCCCCGGCCGCCCAGGCGACGACCATCAAGCCCACGGACCTGCGCGGGATCCTCCAGTACGTGCCGAGGTTCCAGGGGCAGATCTTCGTGATCGCTATCGACGGCTCGATCGTCGCCGACGAGAACTTCGGGAACCTCCTGGTCGACATCGCCGTCTTAAGGAGCCTCGGGATCAAGGTCGTCCTCGTGCACGGGGTCGGCCACCAGCTCCAGGAGCTCTCGGCGCTTCGCGCCATCCCCATCAGCAACAGCGACGGCACGGGGATCACAGACGCGGCGACACTGGACCTGGCGATCCGCGCCTCGTCCCGCGTCTCGCACGTGATCCTCGAGGGCCTCACCGGGAGCGCGCTGAAGGCCGTCATCACCAATGCGGTCCGCGCGGTCCCCGTCGGCATCATCAAGGGGGTCGACCAGCAGTTCACGGGCAAGGTCGACCGCATCGACAAGGAGCTCCTCACGGTGCTGATCGAGCGCCAGGTCGTGCCGCTCATCTCCCCGGTGGCGTTCGGGCCCGACGGCAAGTCGCTGCGGATCAATTCCGACCTGCTGGCGGCCGAGATGGCCGAGGCGCTTCACGCGACCAAGATCATCTACCTGGCCCCGAGCCCGGGGCTCGAGATCGAGGAGGGCGTGACCCACGAGATCTCGGTCGACGCCCTGCGCACGCTCCTCGCGGAGCATCCGGAGAAGATCGCCGGGCCGAGCCGCAGCAAGGCGGTGCACGCGATCAAGGCGATCGAGACCGGCACCCCGCGGGTCCACATCGTCGACGGCCGCGTGTTCGACGGGCTCCTCAACGAGATCTTCTCCAACGAGGGCGTCGGCTCGCTCGTCTACGGCAACGACTACCAGCAGATCCGCAAGGCCACCCGGCGCGACGCGAGGCTGCTGTACAACCTCACGCGCAACGCCGTCAGGCGCGAGGAGCTGATCCACCGCACCCAGCAGGCGATCGAGAAGAACATCGACCAGTTCTTCGTGTTCGAGGTCGACGAGGCCGTGATCGCGTGCGCCACACTGCTGTTCTACCCCGACCAGCCCGAGACGGCCGAGGTGGGTTCTCTCTACGTCCTGCCGTTCTACCACAACCGCGGGATCGGGAAGAAGATGGTCGACTACGCCTGCCTCCAGGCCAAGGAGAAGGGCGCAAAGAAGGTGATCGCGCTCTCGACGCAGAGCTTCGGCTTCTTCACGAACGTGTGCGGGTTCGCGGAGAGCTCGAAGGAGATCCTGCCCGAGGCGAGGCTCAAGCTCTACGACGACAGCGGCCGCAACGCCAAGGTCCTGACAAAAAATATCGTGTAACCCAAAGCGCCGACGCGCGTCTAAGGTGTCGTATATCATAACCCATATGAACCTCATCGCCTCAGACAGAATCCGTTCACTTCCGGGCAGCACGCTGGTCCGCGCGGCCGGCGCCGCCGCCCTCCTCGGCGCCCTCTCCCTCACCTCGGGCTGCGTCGTCGCCGTCCGCCCGGCCCCCGTGGCCGTCTACAGCGAGCCGGCGGAAGTCGAGGTCGCCTACGCCCCCCCGGCCCCCATCGTCGAGTACGTCGGCGTGGCCCCGGGGCCCGGCTTCTTCTGGATCGGCGGCTACTACCACTGGACCGGAGGCCGCTGGAACTGGGTCGCCGGCCATTATGAGCGCCCGCCGCACCCCGGCGCGCGTTGGATCGCAGCCCGCTACGAGCTCAGAGGCGGCAGGCGGGTCTACGTCCGCGGCTTCTGGCGCTAGGCCCCGGCGGCCCTCGGCCGGCCCGCAGGGCCGGCCGGGCTAGTCCCGGACCTCGACGACCGCCTGGATCTCGGCGGTCGCCCCCCGCGGCAGGCCGTTGACGGCCACGGCCGCCCTCGCGTGGCGGCCCGCCTCCCCGAACACCTTCACGAACAGGTCGCTCGCGCCGTTGATGACGGCCGGGCTCTCCGCGAACCCGTCGACGGCATTCACGTACCCGCTGACAAACACGACGCGCACGACCCGGTCGAGGGAGCCCAGGGCGGCCCTCACGTTGGCGAGCGTGTTGAGGGCGCACCCCTCGGCCGCCTTGGCGCCGCTCTGGACGGTCTGCTCCCTGCCGACTTGTCCGGCATGGGTCAGCTTTCCTTCGGCCATCGGCAGGGTTCCCGCGCAGTAGAGGAGGTTGCCCGTGCGAACGGTGGGCAGGTAGCTGCCCGCCGCGGCGGGCGGCTGCGGGAGAGAGAGGCCGAGTTCGGCAAGCCTGGATTCGGGGTTCATGGTGCACCGAGTGTCGCCCCGGACGGCCCCGATTTAAACCAAAAACATACGTTGCGGGCCGGCGCACAATCCGCCACATACTCCCAGCCCAACGCAAAGCATGGTTTCACGCTTCTTCAAACTGGAAAGCCGGGGATCGACCCCCTTTCGCGAATTCCAGGCGGGACTGACGACCTTTGCGGCGATGGCCTACATCCTGGCGGTGAACCCGTCGATCCTGGCCAACACGGGGATGGACAAGGGCGCGCTCGTCACCGTGACCGCGATCACGGCCGCCGTGGCGACGACGCTGATGGCTCTCTTCACCAACTACCCGATCGCGATGGCGCCGGGAATGGGGATCAACGCCTTCTTCACCTTCACGATCTGCCTCGGCAAGGGGTTGCCCTGGAGCGAGGCCCTCGGGATGGTCTTCATCAACGGCATCATCTTCCTCTCGCTTTCCATTTCCGGCATCCGCGAGAAGATCATCGCCTCCATCCCGCTCGGCCTGAAGATCGCCGTGACCTGCGGCGTCGGCCTGTTCATCGCCTTCATCGGGCTCAAGAACGGGGGCGTCATCATGGGCAACGCCGCGACCTTCGTCGGCCCCGGGGACTTCAC
>CAYNLL010000365.1:0-3749 GCA_964398015.1 uncultured Opitutaceae bacterium
TCACGAAGCGCGGGTCCCGGAACTTGCCGCGCGGGTCGCTGGCCATGCCGAAGCGGATGGCGGGGCGGTGAAGGAAGTTCCTGAGGTAACGCGGCATGGGGGCCCGGGGGGGCCACTATCGGTATTTTGGGGTCGTTTTTTCAAGGTGAAACTCGCTACGCTGGACCTTTCACGAGTTTTTATCAGTTTCCCGGGAAGCACCGATGCACCACTTTCACTACGCCGGCCAGAACCTCCACTGCGAATCCGTTGATCTCGCAGAGGTGGCGCGGCTCTACGGGACGCCGACCTATGTCTACAGCGCGGCGACGATGTCGGACAACTACACGCGCCTCGCGGGGAGCCTGAAGGGCCTCGACGTGCGGGTATGCTACGCCGTCAAGGCGAATTCCAACCTCGCGGTGCTCAAGCACTTGTCAAACCTGGGCTCCGCCTTCGACTTCGCGAGCGCGGGAGAGATGCGCCGCGTGATCGCGGCCGGAGGCAGCGTGAAGGAGAGCGTCTTTGCCGGTGTCGGGAAGACCGAGGCCGAGATCCGGCTGGCGCTTGAGGCGGGCATCTTCTCGTTCCACGTGGAGAGCGAGCCGGAGCTCGCCCGGATCAACCACGTCGCCGGAAAGCTGGGCGTGAAGGCCGCGATCGCCATCCGGGTGAACCCGGACGTCGATGCGAACACCCACGCCAAGATCACGACGGGAACGAGCGCGAACAAGTTCGGGATCCCGATCAGGCAGGCCGCTGCGGCCTACGAGGCCGCCTCGAAGTACCCCAACATCTCGATCCGGGGCATCCAGTCCCACATCGGCTCGCAGATCACCGAGGTCGCCCCGTTTGCCAAGACCCTGGAGAAGCTGGCGCCGCTCGCCGCGGAATTGAAGGAGCGCCACGGCATCTCGTACATCTCGATAGGCGGGGGTATCGGCGTGGTCTACAAGGAGGCCCTCGCCAGCGGGGCGGCCGCGTGGTGGGAGTCCCAGCCGGAGGGCGCGCGGCCGCTCACCCCCGAGGTCTACGGCGCCGCCCTGGCGCCGGCGCTCAGGAGGCTCGGCCTGAAGGTGCTCCTTGAGCCGGGGCGCTCGATGGTGGCCAACGCCGGCGTCCTCCTCTCGCGGGTCGAGTACCTGAAGCGCGGGCAGGGCAAGAATTTCCTGATCGTGGACGCGGCCATGAACGACCTTGTGCGGCCGGCGATGTACGACTCCTTCCACGAGATCGTCCCCCTCCACAGGGACACGACGCGCCGGGCGCTCGTGGCCGACATCGTCGGCCCGATCTGCGAGAGCACCGACTGCTTCGCCAAGGACCGCCAGATTGCCGAGATCGGCGAGGGCGAATACCTCGCCCTGATGAGCGCGGGCGCCTACGGGCACGTGATGGCGAGCCGCTACAACACCCGGCCGATCCCGGCCGAGGTGCTCGTCAAGGGAAGCGCCTTCGAGCAGGTCACCGCGCGGGAGACATTCGAGCAGATGATCGCCAACGAGAAGATCCCTGCGTTTTTGAAGTAGCAACGACCCCCAAGGCCGGGTTACAAGAGGCCGATGAACTTCTGCGTCGTCGGAGCCGGGGCCTGGGGCACGGCGGTCGCCCTGCACCTTGAGCGGTGCTCGCGGTCCGTGGCGCTGGTTCCCCGCCGCCCCGAGCAGGCCGCCGCGATCGCCTCCACCAGGGAAAACCGGGAGTACCTGCCGGGCATCCCCATCCCGCCGGGCGTGGCCGTCTCCGCCAGCCTCGCCGAGGGCCTGCGCGGGGCCGACGTGATCCTCATCGCCTGCCCGACCCAGACCCTGCGCCTGACGGCGACGCATGTCTGCGCCGCGCTGGACGCCGCCGCGGCGCCGCGCCTGGTGATCAGCCTGGCAAAGGGGCTTGAGCTGGGCAGCCACATGAGGCCCTCCCAGGTCGTCGCCGACGCGCTTCCCGGGAACATGATCGGCGCGCTGTCGGGGCCGACGAACGCGGCCGAGGTCGCGCGGGGACTTCCTGCGGCGATGGTGCTGGGCGCCGCGGGCGACGGGGCCGTCATCCAGGAGGTCCAGGCCGCGATCAGCGGCCCCACGCTGCGCGTCTACACCACGGACGACATCCCCGGCGTCGAGTACGGCGGCTGCCTGAAGAACATCTATGCGATCGCGGCCGGCTGCTGCGAGGGCCTGGGACTGGGGGACAACGCCAAGGCCGCGCTCATCACGCGGGCCGTGGCGGAGATGGTGCGGGTCGGCACCACGCTCGGCGCCCGGCGGGAGACCTTCTACGGGCTGAGCGGCTTCGGGGACCTGGTGGCCACCTGCCACGGCGTCTGGAGCCGCAACCGCGAATTCGGCCAGAGGATCGGGGAGGGGAGGCGGATCGACGACCTGCTCACCGGGAGGAGGACGGTCGTCGAGGGCTACGAGACCACGCGCTCCTTCGCGGGGCTCTGCGCGGAGCGGGGCATCGACGCCCCGATCCTGGGCGAGATGAACGCCATCCTCTTCCAGGCGCGAAGGCCGGCCGACGCCATTTCCGCGCTGATGCTGCGGGAGCTCAAGCGGGAGACGGCGCCCGCGCTGGCGCCCGCCTGACGGGCGGCGCCCCGAGTGGGGACGCCCATCCGCGGGCTTGCGTCGGGGCGATCCGCTGGTTGCCTTCGTGGGCAGCCACCCCGTCCAGGAACCCCCCTCACGCTTCATCATGGCAGACGCCGCCGCGCTGGATAGAAAGCACAAGCTCGTCATCATCGCATCGTCCCTCGGAACCGTGTTCGAGTGGTACGATTTCTACATCTACGGGACCCTCGCGGCCCTGCCGTTCTTCGGGAAGCTGTTCTTTCCCCCGGGCAACGAGACGGCCGCCTACCTCTCGAGCCTGGCGCTCTTCGGCGTGGGCTTCTCGGTTCGCCCGTTCGGCGCGCTGCTGTTCGGCCGGCTGGGGGACCTCGCGGGGAGGAAGTACACGTTCCTGATCACGATCGTGGTGATGGGGCTCTCGACCACCCTCGTGGGGCTCCTTCCCACCTACGGCAGGATCGGCTTCATGGCGCCCCTGGCCCTGGTGTTCCTGCGCCTCGCCCAGGGCCTCGCGCTCGGCGGCGAGTACGGCGGGGCGGCGGTCTACGTCGCCGAGCACGCCCCCGCGGGCAAGAGGGGCCTGTACACGGGCTGGATCCAGACGACGGCGACCCTCGGCCTCTTTGTCGCCCTGGGGGTGATCGGCACCCTGCGCAGCTTCATGACCCCCGAGCAGTTCGCGGACTGGGGCTGGCGGGTCCCCTTCCTTCTGTCCTTCGTGCTCCTTGCGGTGTCGGTGTACATCCGGCTCAAGCTCGAGGAGTCGCCCGTGTTCGCCGAGATGAAGGCGCAGGGGGGGCAATCCAAGGCACCCCTCACGGAGAGCTTTGCCCGCTGGGAAAACGGGAAGATCGTGCTGAAGGCCCTGTTCGGGGCGACCGCCGGCCAGGGCGTCGTGTGGTACGGGGGCCAGTTCTACGCGCTCTATTTCCTGACGACGACGCTCAAGGTGGACTACATCACGACCTACATCCTGATCTCCATCGCGCTCGTGATCGGGGCGGCGATGCTGGTGGGCTTCGGCAAGCTTTCGGACCTGATCGGCAGGAAGAGGATCATCATGGCGGGGCTCCTGCTCGCGGTTCTGACGTACCAGCCGATCTTCAGGGGCCTCACCCGGGCGGCCAACCCCGCCCTCGCCGACGCGATGGAGCACTCCCCCGTCGTCCTCTCCTCGAGCGAGTACCACGGCAAGGCCGA
>CAYNLL010000366.1:0-3729 GCA_964398015.1 uncultured Opitutaceae bacterium
TGATCCGCGCCGCCTCGCGCCAGCCGGTGTGGTCCTTCCACAGCCAGCACTGCGCCGCCAGGTTGCCGCGCCATTTTCCCTCCAGCGCAATAGGGCGGTTGTCGCGGCCGACGGGAATGGGGCTCGAGCCGGTGGTGTCGACGCCGACGCCGACAACGTCCCCAGCCGAGAATCCCCGGGTCCTCCTCGCCGCGGCGAGCGCGCCGCGGACGCATTCCTCCATGGCGGAAAGGTAGTCCCCCGGGTGCTGGCGGGCGAGGTGGACATCCCGCGGGTCGAGGAGCACGCCCTGGCGCCCGGAACGGTACGCGGCGACGCAGCTGCCCAGCTCGGCGCCGTCCCTGCAGCGCACGACCAGGGCGCGCGCCGAGTTTGTGCCAAAGTCTATGCCTAGGGTGTGGGACATGGGGCTGCGGATGGCGTGGTGGGGTGCTGCACGATCGCGGATCGGCCGCGACCCTGCGGAGACTTCGAGTGGGGCAAGGCCGAAGCCGCGCCCTGCGCGGCCCGGGCAAGGCCATGCTGACGATGCAGTTTTGGCGCATTCGAGTCAACCGGGACATGGGCGCGGCACCCGGGAGTGGTCGCGCCTCGGGCGGATTTTCGTTTGCGGTGGCCGATCTCCGGTGGTATCTCTTCCTTGGCAATGGAATCTGCCGTCCTTCCTCCGGGTTGGAAAAGCGCCTGACGCCGGTCAGCGTTGATGACTCCTGTGACCTCAGCGTATCGCCACAGGAATCCATGACTCCAGAATTCCACCGTCCACCTCGGCACACGCCGAGTGCTGCGGCAAACCGGCCCACGTTGCCTTCGCGCTCCAGCTCAACACCCCCACGACCATGGAAATCCCCCAAGAAGCCGTCCTCCTTCGCATGTTCATCGGCGAATCCGCCCGCTGGCACCACCAGCCTCTCTACGAGGCCATCGTCCTCAAGGCGCGGGAGCGCCATCTCGCGGGAGCGACGGTGCTCCGCGCCATCATGGGATTCGGAAAATCGAGCCGGCTTCACACGGCGAAGATCCTGCGGCTTTCCGACGACCTGCCCGTCGTGGTCGAGATCGTCGACAGCGAGGAGAAGATAAACGCCTTCCTTCCCGCGCTGGGGGAGATGATGCACAGCGGCCTGATGACCCTGGAAAAAGCGAGGGTGCTCTACTATCGGAGCGGCAAGACGCAGGCTCCGTTCCCAACGGGCCAGACGACCGCGAGCTAGATGACATGGGGCGGACAAGCGAGGCGCGAAGCGCCAAGCTGTCCGCGCTATGAACTCTAATCAAAGCTAGGATACAGGGCCTGGCCTTCGCGGCCAGCCTGATCTCCATCCGCACCGGCATCTCGGTCGCGCTCGTCGAGATCATGGTCGGCGTTGTCGTCGGCAACATCAACTTCGGGGCGGCCACCCTGTCCTTTAGTCAACGGAATGGACCAATTTCCTGGCACTGCTCGGAAGCGGCGTCCTGACATTCCTCGCAGGAGCCGAGATCGACCCGGCCTCGCTGCGCACCAACCTCAGGGCCAGCCTCTCGATCGGCGTCCTTTCGTTCCTGCTCCCGTTCGTGTCGGACTGGCTCTTCGCCCAGTTCGTCCTCAGTTGGCCCCTGCACCGCGCTGAGATCGCCGGGATCGCGCTGTCCACCACCTCGGTGGCCGTGGTCTTCGCCGTGATGATCGAGGGCAAGCAGAGCGAGACCGCCCTGGGCAAGACGATCCTCGCCGCCTGCTTCATCACCGACTTCGGCACCGTGCTCGCCCCCGGCACGCTCTTCGCCGGCTTCAACCTCTTCTTGCCCCCGCGCGGGGCGGTCAAGAAACGCCCATCCAATGACAAAAAGCGCGGAGAGCCCGCCCCACGGGGCTCCTATGCTACCCTTGAGAACACGTGAACACCGATGCGACCCTGGCCCCGGGGACGAGCGTCGCCGCCCGCATGAAGAACCATGCCAGCACGGACAAGCGCATCACCATTCTGGAGGCGCACATCAAGAGGTTCCAGGGCCGGCAGGACGCGCTGATCGAGGTGCTCCACAAGGCGCAGGAGCTCTTCGGCTACCTGGAGGACGGCCTTCTCCTGCTCGTCGCGGCCAGGCTCAAGCTGCCGCCGAGCCGCGTCTACGGCGTGGCGACGTTCTACCATTACTTCAACCTCAAGCCCCAGGGGGCCCACACCTGCGTCGTCTGCCTGGGAACGGCCTGCTACGTGCGCGGCTCCGACCTCGTGCTCGAGGCGATCGAGGCGGCCGCGGGGATCGAGGCCGGCGAGACGACGCCCGACCGGCAGTTCTCCCTAGTCACGGCGCGCTGCCTCGGCTCCTGCAGCATCGCCCCGGCCGTCGTCTACGACGGGGAGATCTCGCCCCACCAGGACCCCGAGACCGCGCTCGCACGCGTGAAGGTGTGGCTTCCCCATGGACATTGACGACCTGGCTTCCATCGCGCGCAAGGAGCACGCGGCCCGCAAGAAGACGGTCATCCGCTGCTGCATGGCCGCCAGCTGCATGTCCTCCCGCTCGGAGGCGATCAAGGGCGCCCTCGACCGGGCGGTGCGCGACGCGGGCCTCACCGACAGCGTCGAGGTGCGCCGCGTCGGCTGCATGCGCCTCTGCTGCAAGGGGCCCCTCGTGGGCGTCGAGCCCGCGGGCGCGCTCTACGAGAACGTGAGGCCGGAGGACGCCTCGTCCATCGTCGCCGCGTCGCAGGGGATCCCCTCCTCGGTGGCGCAAGCCGACCCGGCGCAGCCCTTCTTCAGCCGCCAGCTCTCAATCGTCCTTGCCAACAGCGGCGAGATCGATCCCGAGCGGATCGAGTCCTACATCGCCGCCGACGGCTACCAGAGCCTGCACACCGTCCTCAGGGAGATGACGCCCCGGGAGGTGGTCGAGAAGGTGACCGCGAGCGGGCTGCGCGGACGCGGCGGCGCCGGCTACCCGACCGGCATCAAGTGGGCCACGGTCGCGAAGACGCCGGGCTCCCAGAAGTACGTCGTCTGCAACGCCGACGAGGGCGACCCGGGGGCGTTCATGGACCGGAGCATGCTCGAGAGCGACCCCCACAGCGTGCTCGAGGGCATGGCGATCGCCGGCTACGCCGTCGGGGCCTCCCAGGGCTTCATCTACGTCCGCGCGGAGTACCCCCTTGCGATCAAGCGGCTGCAGACGGCGATCAGGCAGGCGAAGGAGGTCGGCCTCCTCGGCAGCGGCATTTTCGAATCGCCGTTCAACTTCACGACCGACATCCGCATCGGCGCCGGGGCCTACGTCTGCGGCGAGGAGACGGCGCTCATGGCCTCCATCGAGGGCAAGCGCGGCACGCCGCGCCCCCGTCCGCCCTTCCCCGCCGAGAGCGGGCTGTGGGAATGCCCGACGCTCATCAACAATGTCGAGACCTTCGCCAACATCGCCCCGATCATCCGCAACGGCGCCGAATGGTTCGCATCGATAGGGACGGACCGGAGCAAGGGGACCAAGGTCTTCGCGCTCGCCGGCAGGATCGCCAACACGGGACTGATCGAGGTGCCCATGGGCACCCCCCTGCGCCAGATCGTAGAGGAGATGGGCGGGGGCTCCCCCGGCGGGGCCCGGATAAAGGCGGTTCAGACCGGCGGCCCCTCGGGGGGCTGCATCCCCGCCGACGACCTCGACACGCCCGTCGACTACGAGTCGCTCACGCGCCTGGGCTCGATCATGGGCTCGGGGGGCATGATCGTGATGGACGAGACGACGCGCATGCCC
>CAYNLL010000367.1:0-3707 GCA_964398015.1 uncultured Opitutaceae bacterium
TCGGGTGCCCCATCTCGTCGTGCTCCAGGCCGCTCACGGTCGGGTACTTTCCCGTGGCGATAGGGGCCCCGGGCGGGGCGTGGCGCGTGATGTGGCCGAGGGGGTACGGCTGGAAGTCGCTTCCGCGCGGCGCAAGGTCGGGCTTCGGATCGACCAGGAGTTTCGGAAGGTCGGGCTCGTCGAAAGCCTCGATCCTGGTCGCAAGGGCCTGGTCGGTGAGGATGATGACCGGGGTGCTGTACTCCCGGGCTATCCGGCCGGCCTCAAGGGCGACGTAATAGCAGTCCTCGACGTCCTTTGGCGCAAGGACGACGCGCGGGGCGTCGCCGTGGCTCCCGTAGATAGCCTGCATCATGTCGCTCTGCTCGACGTTCGTCGGCAGTCCGGTGCTCGGGCCGCCGCGCTGGACATTGATCACGATCAGCGGCATTTCCGCCATCACCGCCCAGCCCAGGGCCTCCATCTTGAGCGACAAGCCGGGGCCGGAGCTTCCTGTCACCGCCAACTGCCCCGAGTAGGCGAAACCCAGGGCGTAGCCCACGGCCGCCAGCTCGTCCTCGGCCTGAACGAAGATCCCGCCGTACTTGGAGAGCTCGCTGCGCAGGGTCTCCATGACCGTCGACCACGGCGTGATCGGGTAGCCCGCCCCGTGGCGGACTCCCGCCGTGATGAGGCCGTAGGTGAGCGCCAGGTTGCCATCCATTGCCACCAGCGGCCGGCCCGAGGTGCGAAGCGCGGGCTTCTTGAAATTGTAGAGGCAGTCGCTGAGGTTGTCCGCCGGCGTGCTGTAGCCCGCGTCGAAGGCAAGCAGCGCGTTGCGCACGATGTCCTCGGACTTTCCGCCGAACCGCTCTGAGATGAGCCCTGTCACCTTCGCCACGTCGAGGTCGAAGATGCGCGTGATAAGGCCGAGCACGAAAAGGTTCTTGCCCTTGTCCTTGGAGGTGCCCCCCACCGCCTCCACCGTCGCACCCGTGATCGGAATGCCCACAGCCGTGAACCGGCGGTCTTCGGGGTTGGGCACCACGTGGTCGCTGTCGTAGATGAGGACGCCGCCCGGCCTAAGGGACTCGACGTGGTCCTCGTAGCTGTGCTGGTAGAACGCCACGAGGAAGTCGACCTGGTCGCCCGACGACAGGATCTCGCCCGAGCCCATCCGAACCTGGAAGATCGACGGCCCTCCGGAGATCGTGGACGGGATCGTCATGTACGTCATCACCTCCTGGTCGGAGCGGCCTGCCAGCCGCGCGAGGAAACCTCCAATCGTCTGGATTCCATCCTGCGAATTGCCCGCAAGGCGGATGACTACGTCGTCGAGGGAGCGCCGCTTGTCTGAAACCGATGAGTCGCCCCCCGGGGTTTGGGTGTTGACGGGCATTACTGAGCTTTGGGGTTTTCCTAAGGTGCCAAGGGTGGCGGTCTTGTCAATGAGATGGGCGTCTCCCGGGCGCGGGTCGCGTCCTTCGGTGCCGTAGGGTTTTGAGGTGCGTTGCATGTGATTAAGATGTCGCCCTGCCCCGGGCCTCGCGCCGGAAGCTGCGCCACTTGTCCAACGGCAGCGCCGCAAGGGCGATCAGGAGCAGCTGGCTCGCCACGAAGACGACCAGTCCCTGAAACGCCGCGCTCGTGAAGCCGTAGCTGTGGAGGCCGACGCCGAGCATGTTGGTGCCGAACCAGCTCCAAGCCGTGACAATGTTCCCAAACACCGCGAGGGCCATTAGGCCCCGGCGCCTCACCAGACCACCCGCGCGGCAATGGAGGATGACGGCGTTCCAGATCACGATGAGAAGGGCGCCGTTCTCCTTCGGATCCCAGCCCCAGAACCGCCCCCACGACTGGTCCGCCCAGATGCCGCCCAGCATCGTTCCGACGAAGCTGAAGAGGGTCGCAAAGCACACGATCCCGTAGACCATTCGCGCGAGCGCCTCGGCCGTGGCCTCGTCGAGCGACCGGGTCAACGTGCCCCTCACGATGTAGATGATCGCGAGGAAGCCGGCGAGGAACGTCGAGGCGTAGCCCGCGGTGACCGTCACGACATGGGTCGAGAGCCAGAAGTTGGAGTCGAGGACCGCCCTCATCATCTCCAGGGTGTCGCCGCTCAGCGAAAGGTGATGGGCGATGACAAGGGTGCTAAAACCGATCAGGCTGCCCGCCGCGCTCGCAACGGCGTTGCGGTGCAGCTTTTCGAGGACGAGGCAAAGGGCCACCGAGCCCCACCCGATGAAGAGGGCCGAAGAATAGAGGTTTGTGACGGGCGGGCGCCCCTCCAGCCACATCCGCGTGACGATGCCCGCCGTCGCCAGGGCGAAGGCGACCCCCATCACCCAGAAGGCCGCGCGACCGAGGGCATCCGGCCAGGCCAGCCAGGAGACCGCCGCCAGGAGGAACGCCACCACATAGAGGAGAAGGCTGCTGTAGAACGGCTCCGCGTGATTGAAGAAGGCCTCGGTCCCCGCGCGCCTGACCTCGGCCGGGAAGCGCTTGGCCAACTCCTCGCCGTAGGTGTTCACCACTGTGTTGAAAGCCGCCGACTGCGACTCGCGCCACGCATGGCCCAGAGCCGCGAAGACGATGACGTGTGGATCGACGGCCCCGGGCGACCGTGCGCCCAGGAGCGAATGACCGACGCTGTCCCATGCGCTGGGGTCGGAAGAGGACTTGTCAGGAGGAATCGCGCGAAGGGCGCTGAAGGTCCCCATGGACTCGAAGGCCGCGTGCTCCTCGCCGAGCCGGGCGGCGTCGGAAAGGTCCGCAAGGAAGTCCGCGCTGTCGACGGGCTGCAGGCTAAACTTGAGGCGCTCGTAGTGCTCGATGTGCTCCTGCAGCTCGAGCACCGCCCTCTGGAACGCCGACCGCGACGCGTTGTCAACCGGTTCGGCCATGCGGGCCTGGCGGTCGAGCTCACCGGCGCCGGCCTTAAGCTGCCGGAAGGAGAAGCGGACGCCGCCGTCGCCATCTCCGCGCGAAAGGCCAAAGATCGAGAGCACGTCGTCATTGTCGATGCGGAAGACTTCATAGGTGTCGGCCACCTCCGGTCGGAAGAAGACATCGAGCAGCCAGGCTTCCGGGGAGATCTCGCTGCCGTCCGGCGCCACCACGCGCTGGCGCCCCTGCACGATGAGCAGGCCCGTGCGCGCGATCGTATCGAAAGGTTTGATCCGGCCGCCGGCGAGCACGGGCAGGCGTCCGAAGCTTGCCAGGTCGAAGGGGCCCGTGTTGCGGCCCGGCGAGAGGGTCAGGGCCACCCAGGCCAGGGAAAGCGCAAGAACGAAGAGCGGCAGGTTCTTTTTCACGGGTTCAGGTCGAGGCCCGGGCGTCCGCCCGCCCGGAGGGTGCCGCAGCGCGGCGCCGGAAGAAGGCAAAAAGGCTGATGCCGAATTGCACGACGAGGCCGAAGGCGATGAGGGCGCAGGACACGTAGGGAATCTGCCAGCTCGGGTTGCGCACGGCCTGCAGGATGGAGGTGTGGTCGTTGTTGGCGTAACCCGCCTGGTAAAAGGCGAATCCCCCGAAGCGCAGCGGGTTGTTCATCGAGATCACCACCGAGCGGTCGTTGCTCCCGTCGTCGCCGCGCAGGTGGACGGTGCTTGCGAAATTCTTAGGGATGTCCGTCCCGGGATAGATGTCGTGCGTGAACTTCCCCAGCGTCAGCGTGAAGGGCAGATAGTCCCTGCGGGCGCGAAGCGAGAGCTGCCAGGTGCGGCCCT
>CAYNLL010000368.1:0-3694 GCA_964398015.1 uncultured Opitutaceae bacterium
GCCGCCTGGGTCATGAAGAGCGCGCCCGTCGTGAGGAGCTTGTGCAGGAAGACGGGGCCGAGGATGGAGACGGCCGAGACCCAGGCGGCGAAGCCCAGTCCCCCCACGAGGATCGACAGCAGCGCCGTCACGTTGCCCATGAACCAGTTGCCGAGGGCCGCCTCGAGGGCGCTCACCTGGGCGTCGGTGGGCCCCGAGGCCGTGACCGCGCTCCATTGGAGCGCGCCCACTAAGTCCGGGACGCGGCTGGTGCCCGCGATGAGGGAGATCAGGGCGTCGTACAGGGCGATCGTGCCGGTGTGGCCGATGGCCCAGGAGACCGGCCACAGGGCGAGGGAGAGCATGTGCATGACGTAGCCCTGGGCGGCCTGCCGGTTGAAGTGGCCCTCCGGCAGGGAGAACATGCCGGTGAAGAGCGGGAGCATCATGGTGCCGGAGACGGCGAGAAAGAAGCGCAGCTGGCCCATGAACCACACGATGGCCGCGGAAGCCAGGAGCAGAAGGTAGAGCGGCCCCACGGTGAGCAGGATCAGCAGGCACTTGAGCATGGCCGAGCCGAAGCCCGTGGCCAGCGCCGCCATCCGCACCATCCCGCTCCACGTCTGCACGGCGCCAGAGGCGTAGCCCGACGCGGTGTCCCAGACGGCCACGCCGAACGCCTCGAGGTAGCCGAGCACGCTGCCGTCGTTGGCGCTGCTGACCAGCGCCGCGCGCGGGCTGCCCCCCTGGCCCGCCGGGGAGGCGCCCGGCTGCGTGGCGCTCTTCCTGAGCGCGTCAAAGAGCACCGTCAGCTCGGGCATCGCGTAGGCGGCCTTGACGCACGCGGCGGTCAGGTTGGCGGGGCCCCCTACGGAGGTCGCGTAGACGGAGTCGGCGCCCTGCATGGCCGTGCGCATCAGGAAGGGCCCCGCCATCATGAACGCGATCACCACCCACGTCTTGGCAATCTCCTCGGCCTTGCCCTCGCCGCCCGAGCGCCGGGAGCGCAGGACGAAGCCCCAGAGCGCGAAGAAGGCGCCGAGGCCGGTGAAGATCCAGCCCAGCCTGCCCAGCACGGACGGCTGCCCGCCGTCCCCCTGGGTGAGCCCGCGGAATAGGGCGTTTCCGTCGTACGCGCTGAACACGTCCAGCAGATCCGCGACGGGCGCCGCATCGGCAAGAGGTAACCTCAATTGGAGGGTCCTCCCGCGTCGGCCGTGGTCCACATCCTGACCTCGGAGTAATCCGCCTCCTGGGCCGCGGGAGCGGATTTCTGGAGGGTGGCCATGCGCTGGGCCTGCGCGCCCTGCGCCCGCGCCCCGGCACCCGCGTTGAGGAGCGCCGACTCGGCGAGCGTCTGCTCGTCCGAGGCCCGCGAGCGGGCCCCGGCCTCGGCTTCCGCCTCGCGGTCCGAGAGCGTGAGGTCGTCGAGGAGCGCCCTTCGCCGGGTGTCCATGACCTGGTTCTGGGACTGGAGCTGGCTGATCTCCGTCAGGGCCGCCTGCTTGGAGGACTCCGTCGCCGCCGCCCTGAACTGGCTCCAGGCAAGGGCGAGCTCCGCTGCGACCGACGCCCGCGTCGCCTGCTCCTGGCCGATCTGCCCGCGCGCGGCGTGCGCCATGTCCGCGTCCCGCGCGAAGCGGAGGTAGAGGGACGCGTCGCGGGGCCGCTCCTGCCCGAACACGTCCATGGTCGCTCCGCTCCCCGAATTCTGGAGCAGCGCGACCGCGCCCAAGAGCTGCTGCGCCGCCCCCTGCGCCTGCCACGCCCGAAGGAGGTCCTCCTCGGTCTGGCCGCCCGTGGACAGCAGCCTCACCGCCCCGGCCAGCGCGGCCAGGTCCGGCATGGCCCCGAGGGCGGCCCGCGGATCCCCGGCGTAGGCCCGAAGCACCGACACCGCCTGGAGCGTCGCGGATGCGGCGGAGAGCTGGCGGCTGAGGGTGTCGAGCTCGGAGGCCCAGTTCGCGGCCTCGGCGGGGTTGGCGATGACCGTGACAAAGGACGTGTCGGCCACGCCGAGGAAGGCCCGCGCGCGGCGTGCCGCGAAGAGCGCCGAAAGCGCGAGCGCCAGGATGAGGAGCCGGCCGGTGCGCATGGGTCTCAGGGCCCGCGCGCCGGGGCCGGCGCCGGGGCCGGCGCCGGGACGAACACCGGGACGGCCATCGTCTCGGGCGCGAGTCTCCGGCCGTCGGCGGCCGTCCCGCCGCCCTCCCAGGTGAAGTACTCCAGCCTGCCGGCGGGCCCGGCGCCTCCCGGGGCCTCGAGCGCCTGCCTCGCCCAGTAGAGCTGCTTCACCGCGTCCGAGGCTCCGAGGAGGTAGCCCTCGTCCCGGTTCCTGCGGGCCGCAGCCGGCGCCGATTCGCAGCCCCCGGCCGCGAGGGCGACGAGGATAAGGGCCACCTGCCTCACGTCTGCCCCCTCCCCGCCTCGGCAAGGACCCCCTCGTAGACGGAGGGATACGCGCCGAGCGCCGCCATCCGCCTGTCGAACACGGCTCCCGAGGACTCGGCGACATAGAGCATCGCCGGATCGACCTCGACGCGCACCGTCCCGCAGACGGCGGCCGAGGTCTCGCGCGAGAAGTACGTGAGGTAGGAGGCGCGGCGCGCGCCCGTCTGGTGCTCGACGAGGGGGTGCTGAACGATCGCCCGCTGGGCGGCGCCGGGCAGGCCGATCACGCGCGCGATCCTGCGCACCTGGTCGGCGTTGTTCTGGCGCATGAGGAAGTGCTGCTTGCACTGGCCCAGCAGCAGGTCGGTGAGCGCGGGGTCTATGTCGTCGATCTGCGAGGGCTCCTGGAAGGCCCCGATGAACACGCAGCGGTACTTCCTCATCTGCGCGAGCAGCTCCTTCACGAACTCGGTCGCGCCCGGGATGAGCAGGATGCGCCGAAGCTCGTCGAGGAGCATCACCTTGGACTCGGCCCTGGGGAGCGTGAGGATGTGCTGGCGCACGTGGTCAAAGACCACGAATCCCGCCAGGCCCTTGAGCGTGCCCTCCGGTAGACGGCTCGTGTCGAAGTGAAGGCCCGCGCCGCGGACGTCGACCGTGGTGGGCCCGTCGATGAACGCCCCCACGACGCCGCCTGCTCGCAGGCCCTTCGCGAGCTCCGAGGAGAGGAAGTCGAGCTCCCCCGCGACCGCCGCGCTCCGATGGTGGGGCATCCTGCCGTGCCTCATCAGGGAGACCAGGCCGTCGAACCTCGGGTAGTCGCCCGGGCCGAACTGGCTGAAGGCCATCGCCTCGACGCTCCGCCGGCCCTCGGGGAGGATCGAGTGGCGCACCACCTCGTCTTCGCTCGCCCGGGCCACGAGGTCCGCCGCCTCGGCGGGAGAGGCGCGCTCCAGCTCCAGCAGGGCGAGGGCGCCGTCGAGGAAGTCGTCGTCCGCCGAACGCATGCGCTCGGCGGCGAGCGCCCTCCTGGCGACCGCCAGCCACCGGACCTCGTCCGCGTGCTTCCAGTCCTCGGCGCAGTCCTCGATGTGGCCGCGCACGTACTCCCCGATCAGGCCCTCGCGCCGCCGGTTGCGGTCCTCGTCCCTGGAGAGCCCGACAAGCTTCATGCAGGTCCGCACCACCCTCGCCACCGTCGCCGAGGTGAGGGGAAGGCCGAGCGTGTCGAAGGGGTTGAGCGTCGCCTCTCCTGATTCGCGCAGGACCAGGCTGCGCATCCCGCACAGCTGCGCCTGGGTGACGAACGCCATCCCCTCCTCCT
>CAYNLL010000369.1:0-3690 GCA_964398015.1 uncultured Opitutaceae bacterium
TGCGCCCGCCCGCTTCGCCGCGATCATGGGGCCGTCGGGCTCCGGCAAGTCGACCCTGCTCAACATCCTCGGCATCGACGACTCCGCGTGGACCGGCGGGTTCACGTTCGGGGACGTCGACGTCCAGGCCCTGGGCAAGAAGGAGCGGCTCGACCTCCAGAGGAAGAACATCGGCTTCGTCTTCCAGAGCTACCACCTGCTCGACGACCTGACGGTCTATGAAAACCTGGAGATCCCCCTCTCCTACCGCAACGTGCCCAAGGCCGAGCGCCAGACGATCGTCTGCGACGCCCTCGACCGGTTCCACATCGTGGCCAAGAGGGACCTCTACCCGACCCAGCTCTCGGGCGGGCAGCAGCAGCTGGTCGCGGTCGCCCGGGCCCTCGTCGCCGGCCCCCGGCTCATCCTCGCCGACGAGCCCACCGGCAACCTCCACTCCGACCAGGGGCGCGAGATCATGGAGCTTTTCCGCCAGCTCAACGAGAAGGACGGCGTCACCATCGTGCAGGTGACCCATTCCGAGACCAACGCCGCGTACGGCGGGCGGACCCTGCGGCTCGCCGACGGCCTTCTCCTGAAGTAGCCCCCAATGCGCCGCACCGCACCCCTCGCCCTGGCCGCCGCGTTCCTCCTCGCGCTGGCCGCGCGCGCCCCGGCCCAGGACGCCGGCACCTCGCTCACGCTCGACGACGCGATCCAGCTCGCCCTCCAGCGCAACCACAACATGAAGGTCGTCTCGTTCGGCCGCGGGATATCGAGGGCCAACCTCCTTGTCGCGCGCGGGCAGTTCGACCCGTACCTGCAGTTCAACCGCACCGCCGAGCTGCAGTACGAGGGGGAGACGACCACGCCGCCCCTGCTGATCGGGAGCGTGCGGTACGACTCCTACGGCGCCGCCATCGGGGGGCAGACGCCCTTCGGAACGACCTACACCCTCTCCGAGACGGTGACCAACGAGCGCTTCAACTACACCAGCTTCGCCAACAACTACCTCGCGAACGGGGGGGTCCAGATCACGCAGCACCTCCTGAAGGGCTTCGGGCTCGACGCCAACCTCGAGCAGGTGCGCATCCAGAAGGCCAACCGGACCATCTCGGACCTCCAGTTCCGCGACCAGGCGATCACCACCGTCACCAACGTGGTGATCGCCTACAGCAACCTCCAGCTGGCGCACGACCTGCTCGCCGCGGCCCTCAAGTCGCGGGCCTTCGCCCGGTCGGACGTCGAGGACAACGAGAAGGAGTACAAGGTCGGGAAGATCTCGCAGAGCGACCTCATCACCTCGCGCTCCTACGCCGCGAGCCTGGAGGAGTCGGTGATCGTCGCGGAGAGGTCCGTCCACGACGCGGAGAACTACCTGCGCGAGCTGATCGGCGAGGACGTGTTCTACGAGGACAAGCCCCTCTTCACGCTGGTGCCGGTGACGACGCCCGAGGTCTCCGTGGACCTGAAGGCGGACCTGCAGCGCGCCCTCGCCCAGCGGCCGGACTACCAAGAGGCGCGCCTCGGGATCGAGCAGAACCGCGCGATCGAGGCGGCCGCGGTCAACAACCTCCTCCCCCAGGTCGATTTCGTCGGCGGCTACGGCTACAACGGGTACGCCTCCACGCTCACCGCCAGCCGCCAGCTGGTGGACGAGCGCATGAACGCCTCCTACGCCGCGGGGCTTCAGGTGACCATCCCCCTCACGTTCGCGTCCGGACGCGGCACCCTGCGCGCCGCGCGCCTCACGCGCAAGCAGTCCGAGGAGAACCTGAGGAGCCTCGAGGCGAGCATCGCCTTCAGCGTGACCCAGGCGGCGGGCCAGATCGACGCGACGCGGAAGCGCGTGCTCGCGGACCGTGCCGCGTACGACCTCCAGAGGCAGGCCGTGGAGGCCGAGGAGAAGAAGAAGATCGCGGGCACAAGCAACACGCTCGCCGTCGTCCAGCAGCAGATCTACCTGACCTCGTATGAGAACAACGTCTCGCTGGCGCTCGCCAACGAGCGCCAGGCCGTCGCCGCGTACGACCAGCAGCTCGGGACGACGCTCGAGCGCTACCACGTCAAGCTCGCCGACGAGTGAGCTTTGGCGCTCGTCACCCGCGCGGCCCCGCTCCTGAATAATGGCATGCCCGGCGCGACCCCACACCGCATCCTGATCGCCGACGACCACGCCGACATCATCGAGGCCCTGCGCCTCCTGCTGAAGGGCGAGGGCTACCATGTCGAGGCGGTCAAGTCGCCGTCCGCCGCGGTCAAGGCGGTGGAGGCGCGCGACTACGCCCTGGCGCTGATCGACCTCAACTACGCCCGCGACACCACAAGCGGGACGGAGGGGCTGGACCTCCTGAGCCGGCTCCAGACGATCGACCCCACGCTGCCCGTGGTCATCATGACCGCCTGGGCCAACGTCGAGCTCGCCGTCGAGGCCATGCGCCGCGGCGCCCGCGACTTCATCTCCAAGCCCTGGGAGAACCTGCGGCTCGTCGCGATCGTCAAGAACCAGATCGAGCTCGCGGGCGCGGTGCGCGCGTACCGCAGGCTCGAGCAGGAGAACCAGCTGCTGCGCGGCAAGCAGGGCCCCGCGCTGATCGCCCAGTCCGGCGCGATGCGCCCGGTCCTCGACCTGGTCGCGCGCGTGGGCCCCTCCGACGCGAACGTCCTGATCACCGGCGAGAACGGGACCGGCAAGGGGCTCGTGGCGCGCGCGATCCACGCGGTGTCCCCGCGCGGCGACCATCCCTTCATCTCGGTCAACATGGGCGGCCTGCCGGAGGGCGTCTTCGAGAGCGAGCTCTTCGGCCACGTCCGGGGCGCCTTCACCGACGCGAAGACCGACCGCGCCGGCCGCTTCGAGCTCGCGGAGGGCGGCACCCTCTTCATGGACGAGATCGGCAACATCCCCCAGGCGCAGCAGGCGAAGATCCTGCGGGCGCTCGAGCGGGGCGAGTTCGAGCGCGTGGGCTCGTCGCGCACGATGAGGTCCAACGTGAGGCTGATCTCCGCGACGAACGCCGACCTGTCCGCCGAGGTGGCCTCGGGGCGGTTCCGCCAGGACCTCCTCTTCCGGCTCAACACGATCCAGATCCACCTGCCGCCGCTTCGGGAGCGGCGCGAGGACATCGACCTCCTGGCCCAGCACTTCCTGCGCCAGCACGTGGAGCGCTACAGGAAGCCGATCACCGGGTTCGACGACGAGGCGATCCGCGGGATGCGCCTCTACGGGTGGCCCGGCAACGTCCGCGAGCTCAACCACGCGGTCGAGCGGGCGGTCCTGATGGCGCCCGGAAGGGTCGTGCGCGAGGTGGACCTGGCGCTCAACGCGGCCGCCGCGGCGCCCCGCCTCGACGACATGAGCCTGGAGGAGGTCGAGGCGTTCCTGATCAAGAAGACGCTCGCCCGATGCGAGGGGAACGCCCGCAAGGCCGCCGAGCTTCTGGGCCTCTCCCGCAGCGCGTTCTACAGGCGCCTCGAGAAATACGGGCTGTAGCTTTGCGCGGGGTTCGGGCACGGTTCCCCCATGGCCCACCGGCCGCGAAAGCTCACTCACGACCAGGCGATCTTCGCCTCCTGCCTCATCGGGGGCCTGCCCGCCGTGGCGATCTCGATGGCCTGGCTCTGGGGCGGCAGCCACACGCCCGAGCTGCGCGCCACGCTGACCCTGGTCGTCGTCGGCTGCTGGCTCGGCTTCGCCGCCGCGGCCCGCCA
>CAYNLL010000370.1:0-3689 GCA_964398015.1 uncultured Opitutaceae bacterium
GAATCCCGGGAGCTGGAAATGGTCCGAGGGATGATTCGATGCGAGGGCGCATGCTGCAATACAAGATGTTCATTTTTTCTTGAACATTAGTCCCCGTACCGTTTCATTCATCCACTTCCATGGCGCAACCGGCCAATGCTTCCCAAGCAAGGACAACGGCCGCGACTGGCTCGGAATCGAGGCGATTTGAGCGGGAGTGCATCTGTTTTTTTGAGGAGGCCCTTCAGGTTTTCGGCGTCCCTCGGTCAGTAGCACAGATCTATGGGCTCCTTTACGCTTCGCCTTCGCCCCTCAGTTTCTCGGATATCGTCGAACGGCTTGGGATCAGCAAGGGTTCGGCAAGCCAGGGCTTGCAGCTGCTGCGCGCACTCGGAGCGATCAGGGTCGCGACCTCTGCCGGACTGTTGGCTTTCCCGGGCCGCGCGGCTGCGGTTCCCGAAAGCCCTAGGCGGGAATATTACGAGCCGGAGTTGAGCCTGCGTAAGCTTGTCAGTGGCGTCCTTCAGGAAAGGATCGCCCCACTCGCAGCATCCGGGGCAGAGCATCTAACGCGCCTGCGTTCGATGGCTGCTGAAGCGGACGAGGGAGGAGAGTTTTATCAACAGCGCGTGAAGCAGCTTGAAACCTGGCGCCGAAGACTAAGGACCGTGCTTCCCGTGCTGGGCGCGCTGCTGGGCCCAAAGGGAAAATGAAGATGGTGGCCGGATCCCCTCAAGCGAAGATGTGCGCGGAACTGCGCCAGGAGGTGGCCATTGCCTGAAAAGCAACTCATAGCGGTCGTAATAGGGACCCGCCCCGAGGCGATCAAGATGGCCCCGGTCGTCAGGGCCCTTTTCGGTGCGCAGGGATTGCATCCCTTTGTGATATCCACGGGCCAGCAGCGAGAGCTAGCGAGGCAGGCTTTGGCTGACCTTCGAATTGTGCCGGACTTGGATCTCGATCTCATGCAGGCCAACCAATCGCTGCCTTCGTTGACCGGCCGGATACTAGAGTCGGTGCATGCTGCTCTGAGCGGGAAGCCATTCCGGGCCTGCCTCGTACATGGGGACACGACAACCGCTTTAGCGAGCGCACTGGCGTCGTTCTACACGCGTATCCCCATAGGTCACGTGGAGGCAGGTCTTCGAACATATGATTTTGAAAGACCCTGGCCTGAGGAGATGAATCGGCGCCTTATAGATCCTCTGTGCCGCTGGTGCTTTGCGCCAACGCCGCAGTCGGCGGAAAACCTGCGTAACGAGAACATTCCAGCCCCGAATATCCATGTCACGGGTAACACCGTCATCGACGCGCTCTTGGAATGCCGGGCTCGTGTAAGCGCCCCGGGATCCGAAGAGTCTCCCAAGCTGCGGACCATATTGGTCACGGGGCACCGGCGGGAGAGTTTTGGCGAGGGCTTTCTGGGAATTTGCGAAGCCATTCGGCGACTGGTGGAGCAGCGCGTGGATGTCCGCATCGTTTATCCTGTGCACCTCAATCCGAATGTGCAGGAGCCCGTCTACAGGCTGCTCGCGGGGCATCCGAGAATCCACCTCCAGGAACCGGTGGCCTACGAGGAGTTTGTTGGCCTGATGGCGTCTGCATACCTAATCCTGACGGATTCCGGTGGCGTCCAGGAGGAGGCGCCCAGCCTTGGCAAGCCAGTCCTCGTTATGAGGGAGACCACGGAGAGGCCGGAAGGCGTAGCCGCCGGCACGTGCCGCCTTGTCGGCACGAATCCCGATCGCATCGTTGCGGAGAGCCTGCGTCTGCTCGACGACCCGACGGAATACCGGGCGCGTTCAACGCTTCGAAATCCCTATGGCGACGGGCATGCTGGACAGCGAATTGTCGGAGTCCTCCAGGCCGATCTACCCCTTTAACCCATCCTATGAAATTCGACATTTGCGTAGTCGGACTTGGATATATCGGGCTTCCCACGGCCTCGATCTTCGCAACCCGCGGCAAGAAAACCTACGGGCTAGAAGTCAATCCGCGCGTTGTGGCTACCATTAACCGCGGCGAAATTCATATCGTGGAGCCGGATCTCGATGTGCTTGTCCGGGCGGCGGTTCAGAGCGGTAATCTGGTCGCCGGCACCGAGGCAGTCGATGCAGATACTTTTATAATCGCGGTGCCAACCCCGTTCCTCGCAGAAAGTGACGGTCCAAAGGCGGATTTGAGGTTTGTCGAGGCGGCAAGTCGAGCTATTGCCCATCGGGTTGGAGATTCCAGCCTGGTGATTTTGGAAAGCACCAGCCCGGTGGGTACAACCGAGAAGGTCCGAGATTGGATAATGGACGAGAGGGCACGCCGGGACCTGGCACCCTGCCTGGGTGCGCACTTTGCGCACTGCCCGGAACGGATACTCCCGGGTCAGATGTTGAAGGAGTTAGTTTCAAATGATCGCCTATGCGGCGGCCTCACTTCCGATGCATCCATCCGGGCGCGCAATCTCTATTCCATTTTCTGCAATGGGGAGATCCACGTAACGGATGCGCGCACGGCCGAAATGGTAAAGCTCACGGAAAACGCCTCCCGCGACGTTCAAATAGCGTTCGCCAACGAGCTCAGTCTCGTTTGCGAGCGGTTAGAGATAAACGTTTGGGATGTCATCCGACTGGCAAACCGTCACCCCAGGGTGAGGATACTCCAGCCGGGTCCAGGCGTCGGCGGGCATTGCATCGCGGTGGATCCGTGGTTCATCGTCGAGGCGGCGCCCGATGTGACCCCGCTCATGCAGGCGGCGCGCGGCGTGAACGACGGCAAACCAAAGTGGGTCATCGACAAGGTTACCGCGCTCGCATCCCGCCTCAAGGCACCTGTCATCGCGTGCCTTGGTCTCGCATTTAAGGCGGACGTCGACGACCTTCGCGAGAGCCCCGCGCTCCACATCGCGGAGGCACTTGCAGCGTTACCCGCGCTAACGCTTCTTGTCGACGAGCCCTATGTCGCCGAACTGCCCTTGTCGCTGCGCAAGAGCAACGTTTCCAAGGTGAATGCCGAAGAGGCTGTGCGCGGAGCTGACATCGTCGTCCTCCTCGTGAATCACAGGCGTTATGCTAACATCGACCGGGGGCTTCTGGCTTCGAAGAAGGTCGTAGACACGAGGGGGATGTGGTCATGAAGCAGCTGCTTGTAAGAAAGGGGCAAGTGGTGATTGAAAATGTGCCCGCCCCGAGCGTCGGTGCGAGAAACGTCCTCGTACGGGTTCATCACTCCTGCGTCTCAATTGGAACCGAGATGTCCGGAATTGCGGCCTCATCCATGCCGCTGTGGAAGCGTGCGCTCAAGCAGCCCCACCACGCAAAGCGGGTGCTCCAGTTGATGCGCGACCAAGGCTACCGGAGGGTCTTCAACCGCGTCACGGGAATGCTGAACGCCGGCACCTCCATCGGATATTCGGCTGCAGGCCGCGTTGCGGCGGTAGGTGATCTCGTTGACGCTTTTGTGGTGGGCGACCTCGTAGCCTGTGCAGGCGCAGGAATCGCAAACCACGCGGAGTTGATTGATGTGCCGGTGAATCTCGCCGTACGCATTCCAGAAGGGCTGGGCACGCAAGAGGCGAGCACGGTCACCTTAGGTGCAATCGCGTTGCAAGGGGTGCGTCGTGCCTCCCCGACCCTTGGCGAGACTTTTGTGGTCATAGGGCTAGGTGTCCTTGGCCAGATCACTCAGCAACTGCTAAGGGCGAACGGGGTTCGTGTCAT
>CAYNLL010000371.1:0-3683 GCA_964398015.1 uncultured Opitutaceae bacterium
GCCGGGGCCGTCAGAACGGCGAGCGCGTGCTGCTGAGCCTTCTCAGCAGCCGGGAGACGGGCCCGTACGACTTGGGGCGCGCCGCCTCGGGAACCTGCGAGATGAACCCGCGCTCGGAGGCGAGCGCCACCACCGAGATGCCCTCGTAGTTGCGCGTCAGGAGGCGCTCGCGGGTGAGGAGTGCCGCCGGCAGCTGGTCCAGGTGCCCCTCGAACGCCGCGGCGTGAAGCGGCGTGTCGCCGTTGTCGTTTCGCGTCATCAGGAGCTCGCCCGTCAGCCCGTTCACCGGGATCTTTGCGAGCTGCCCCGTCTCGGCCGCCGCGTGGATCGGGGTGAACCCGGACTTGCTGGCGATCGAGAGGTTCTCGTAGACGAGCAGGTCGCGCGGCACCTGCTCCAGGTGGCCCGAGATCGCGGCGGCGTGGAACACGGTGTCGCCAGAGATCGTGACCTCGCGCAGCGCGTCGCGGGTCAGCAGCTCGGCGGGCACCTGATTCAGGTGGCCGTTGAACGCCGCCACGTGGAGCACCGTCTCCCCGCCGACGTTCCTGAGCGAGAGGTGGGCGGGGCTCAGGTACTCCCGGGGGATGCGGTCGAGGGTGCCGTTCTCCGCCGCCTCGTGGAGGAGCGTGTTGCGCGTGTCGTTCACCTTGAGGAAGACCTCGGTCGTGAGAAGGCCGGCGGGGATCTGGGCCAGGTTCCCGTGGGCCGCCGCGACGTGGAAGACCGTGTAGCCCGCGTTGCTGCGGATCGAGAGGTTCTCCTCCGTCAGCACCTCCGGCGGGACCTGGTCGAGGTGCCCGCCTATGGCCGCGTGGTGCAGCGGCGTGTAGCCCGCGTCGTTCTTCACCGTGAGGAGCTTCGCGGTCAGCATCTCCCTCGGCAGCTCGTCGAGCTTTCCGTATTTTGCGGCGACATGGACCTTCGTGTGGCCCGCTGAGTTGCGCGCCGCCAGGACTGCGCCGGGGTTGGGTGCTGGATCGGGCATCTTCTCTGCATAGGCAGCAAGAGGGCGGCCTTCAACAGTGGCAAACCAAAAGGCCCGCGACGGGGTTTGGATTTGCCAACCCCTCTTGCGCAAGCATGCTCGGCCCCACATGTATCCAGCCGATCCGAATCCAGCAGGGGCGAAGGATGCGATCCTCGTTGTCGACGACGAGGTGCCTATCCTTGAGACCTACGTGGCCGCCCTGGGCCCGCACTTCGAGGTCGTCTCGGCCACCTCCGCGAGGGACGCTGACTTCATCCTGAGGAAGAAGGCCTTCAAGGTCGTGATCAGCGACCACCTCATGCCCGGGGGCAACGGCATGAGCTTCCTGGTGCGTGCGAGGGAGGAATATCCGCAGATGGCGAGGATCCTCGTCACCGGCTACATGAAGCCCGAGATGCTGATCAGGAGCGTGAACGAGGCCGCGCTTTTCCGCTACCTGCTCAAGCCCGTCTCGCTCGTCGAGCTGATCAAGGTGGTGAAGGAGGCGGCCGCCTCGGGCGAGCCCAAGGACGAATAGGTCCCATGGCCGAACCCGGGCCCAAGCCCACGGCGCCTCCGGTCGTCCTTCTGGTCGACGACGAGCCGCTGCTGCTCGAGGCGTTCGGGAGGGAGCTCAAGGAGAGCTTCAGGCTCTACACCGCGGCCTCCGCCTCGGAGGCCGACCTTCGCCTCGCCGCGCGCCGCTACGACGTGATCGTCAGCGACCACATGCTGCCCGGCGAGCAGGGCCTGGATTTCCTCATGCGCGCGATGGAGCTGGTGCCCTCGACGCGGCGCATCCTGATCACCGGCTACACCAACCCGGAGTTCATCTCCAGGAGCATCGCCGTCGCGGGCCTGTCCGCCTGCCTCGTGAAGCCGGTGAGGGCCTCGCAGATCGCCGACGCGATCAGGGAGGCGCTCGCCTCCTGACGGCCCGAGGGGCCGCCCGCGCGAGCCGGGAACGCAGGAAGGGCGCGGTGGGGCTGCCGCGCGAGGCGAGGAGGCCCTCAAGGTCGCCCTGGTACACCAGCCTGCCGCCGTCCGGGCCCCCTCCCGGCCCGAGCTCGACGACGTAGTCCGCCTCGGCGATCAAGTCCAGGTTGTGCTCGATGACGGCGACCGTGTGTCCCTGGTCCACGAGGGCCTGCAGGACGCCGATCAGCCGCTCGCAGTCGCTCAGGTGGAGCCCGATCGTGGGCTCCTCCAGGATGTAGAGGTTCCTGGGGGAGAGCCCCCGGCTCCGCTCGCGGTACGTCGCTAGACCCTTCGAGAGCTCCGTCACGAGCTTCAGGCGCTGGGCCTCGCCCCCCGACAGGGTGGACGAGCTCTGGCCCAGCGTCAGGTAGCCCAGGCCGCAGTCCGCCATCAGGCGGCACACCTGGGCCAGCTCGGCGTGGAAGGAGAAGAAGTCGGCGGCCTCCTCGAACGTCAGGCGGAGCACGGCGCCGATCGTCAGCCCCTTCCACGTGACGTCCGAGAGCTCGGGGCCGTAGCGCATCCCCTGGCAGTCGTCGCAGGGCAGGTACGTCTCGGGCATGAACGCCATCTCGAGGCGGATGCGCCCCGCGCCCTCGCACGTCGGGCAGCGGCCCCCCTCGGTGTTGAACGAGAAGCGCGAAGCCGTGTAGCCGCGGATCTTGGACTCGGGGAGCGCCGCGAAGAACTTCCTTACCAGGTCGAAGATGCCGAGGTAGGTGGCCGGCGTGGACCGCGGCGTCTTGCCGATGGGGGACTGATCGACCTCGATCACAGAGCGGAAGCCGGAGGCGTTGCGCAGCTCCTCGAGGACGGGCGCGCGGTCCCCGCGCTCGCGGGCGAAGTCGCGCCCGCTCAGTCGCGCCTTGCGCAGGCGCACGGCGCAGGCGACCGCGGGCCCCAGGAGATCCCGGAACAGCGTGGATTTGCCGGCGCCGCTCGGCCCCGCGACCATGGTCAGCCTCGCCTTGGGGATCCTCAGGTCAAAGCCCGCGAGGTTCCTCATGCGTGCCCCCTTCAGCTCGATCCAGGCGTCCCCGTCCGGGTCAGGGGGGCGGTAGGATCCCCGGAGGGGATGGCTGATCCCGCGCGCCAGGAAGATCCCGGTCAGCGACGAGTCGTTGCGCCTGATCTCGGCGGGCGTGCCCCGCGCCAGGAGGCGCCCCCCGTGCACGCCCGCCCCGGGGCCGAGGTCGACGATCAGGTCGGCGCGCGCCATCAGCTCGTCGTCATGCTCGACCACAACGAGCGTGTTTCCCTTGTCGCGCAGGGCGAGCAGCGTGGAGATCAGCCTGAGGTTGTCGCGGGCGTGGAGTCCGATGCTGGGCTCGTCCAGGACGTACAGGACGCCCGCCAGGTTCGTGCCGAGCTGCGCCGCGAGGCGGATGCGCTGCGCCTCGCCGCCCGAGAGCGTCTTGGTCGGCCGGTCGAGCGAGAGGTAGCCGAGGCCGACATGGTCCATGAACCTGAGCCGCTCGCGGATCTGGGGGACGATGTCGCGCGTGACCAGCCGCCCGCGCTCGTCGAGCAGCAGGGCCTCGAGGGCCGAGACGAGCTGGGCCGGCGCGAGGGCCAGGAGCGCGGGGAGCGAGAGCGGGGGCCGCCGGCCCCTGAAGTGCAGCTTGACGGCGCGCGAGACGCGGTTCAGCCGGGCCCCGCGGCAGTCGGGGCAGAGGCCGCCGCCCTCGCCCCGCTCGTCGCCGGCCCCGAGCCCCAGCTGGCGCAGGCGCACGGC
>CAYNLL010000372.1:0-3666 GCA_964398015.1 uncultured Opitutaceae bacterium
AGGTCGAAGGTGATGAGGTTGCCTCCGACCGCGACCAGCTCCGCCTTGCGTTCGGCGGAGATGCCCCAGACCGGCACCCGTGCACGGAAGCGCCGGACCGCGCAGGTCGTCTCCGCAAACGGATCCGCCGACTCCCCGCGCATGTTGATCCTCGGCGCGTAGATGACGGATCCCACGCCGCCCTTTGCCATGTCGGTCGTCAGCTGCAGGACCGCGGATTCAGTTCCGCCCCACTCGGACGGATCATATTTGCGCAGGAGATGGGCGATGCGCATGGGCTACGCTCCCACCGAGACGGGGACCCTTTGCGATGCCGCGCTTTCCTGGCCTTGAGCGACGCGCCCTTGTCGCCCATTGACCCGGGCCTCGCGCCGCGCGTGCGCCAGGCTGGCAAGCGCGCCCAGCAGGATGTAGAAGGTAAAGAGGATCGGCGGCTGCCTGTAGACCCACTCCGTGAGGCTCTGGCCGAAGATACCGCAGATGCTGAAGAGGATGCCCACGCCCATCGCGCGCATGGGTTCGTCCCTGGGAAGGAGCAGGAACGGCAGCCCCATTGATGCCCAGCGCATCCACAGCAGCGCAAAGATGAGGAGCCCAGGCACCCCGAGTTCGCCGAGGGTCAACGCAGCCAGGCTGTGGGCGGGTGCGGCAAGGTAGGCGTTCGCGAATGCCCTGACGTCCTTGGTTCCGTAGACCGAGATCAGGTTGTCGTAGTCATCGAAGCGGTATCCCAGGCGCGGCCCGTAGGTGCGGCTCACGCGGTAGGACCAGTTGTTGAGGCCCACGCCGAAAAAATGGTCCTTCGCGATAGCCTCCGAGAGCCGAAGATAGACGCCCCGTCCGTCGACCGAGGGATCGAGGTACTCCTGCTCCAGGCTCGATTCGGCATAGCGCCGCTCCATCTGGCCCCAACCCGCCGCCACCAGCGCGGCCGCCCCGAAGACGATCAGCGAGCGGATGACGACCCGGCCCGGGGTCAGCCTCCACGACACGCAGGCGAGAACCGTGCCAATGGCCACGGCGGCAAAGACCGGAATTCCCGCTCGCGAATACGTCAGGAGGAGCCCGACCGCCCCGAGGACCGAGCAGACGCCGCAGAAGAGCTTGAGGCCGCGCGACCAGTCGGAACAGGCGACGGCGAGGAGCGGAGGCACAGCCATGCAGAAATACATCGAGAGGCTATTGGCGTGGTCGAGCCCCCCCTCCGCCCTGTCGACATGGGTGATGAAATGCTGCTCCGCTGCCCAGAGTCCCTCGTAGGCGACCGCGCACCCCAGCGCCACGATGAGCAGGTTCCACTCGCGCTTCGAGCGCACGTAGAAGGCCGATGCGAGAAAGATGAGGATGCCGGCGAGCGTCTTCGAAAGCTCGAAGACCCCGAACATCCTGGGCTCCGCCATCACGATCGACACTCCTGCATACACGAAGAAGAGCAGAATCGGCCCCAGGCTGCCTGGCCAGAACAGGCGCCGGTCGCTGCCGCGGCGTCCGGCCCAGCAGCCGAAGAGCAGGCCGATCGCCAGCATCTCAATCAGGGCGACCTGTATCCCGCGGGTCGTGCCCCTGTACCAGGCCTCGCTGAGGAAATTCACGTCCAGCCTCTCCGTGAGCACGGCGAGGCTCAGCATGGCGAAGAAGAAGATGTCCCGAACCCGCTGGAACCAAGCCGCCGCCACGGCACCGAGGACGGTGAAGGTTGGGATCAGCAGCAGGGCTGCCATGTGCGCGGGTCTCATAGCGCCGGGGCGGCCCGAGGGGACGGCCCCCCCATGGTCTGATTGGCCGCGCTCATCTCGATCCCGCCGGTGAAGCGGGCTGGATCGCTTGGCGCACCGTCTTGGGCCAAAAGGCCGAGATTCCCCGCCGCAGGAAACCCAGGGCCTGCCAGCACGCGACAAGGGTGACCGCAAACCCCGCGAGGGCCGCGGGAAAATGGGTCAGCCGCCGGCGTCCGCGCATCCGGGCGAGGCGGCGCCACCGGAAGCTCAGGATGCCGGGGAAGAGCTGCCAGAACCTGCGCGGGGCGGCGACATGGGCGTCGATCAGGCGCTTGAGCCAGTCGGGGTCGCGCGCCTCGTTTAGCCGGAGCGTCGCCCCCAGATTCGCGCGTTCGGCCACGGGACGCGTCATCAGGTACCCGATGAGCACGTGAACCGTCGTCTGGCCGATCATCTGGCGCTTCTGGTTGTTCAACACATCGCGCAGCGACAGGTAGGGCTCGTAAAGGTGGGTGGCTCCGCGGACCGACACCACCCTGGACGGGTCGCTCGGCGCGCAAAAGAAGCCGGTGCAGATGGCGGCCTTGAAGAACCCGTCGTCCGTGGCGCCGAGGTCGCGCGGCTGGTAGAAATTGCGCGCAATGCCGGCGCGCAGGCAGTAAAGCATCCCGTTCAGGCGGCCCTCGATCGTGCCCGTCATGTCCGACATCGCCATCGAGAGCCGCTCCCGGGTCGAGCGGCGGCCCTTGCCTGCGATGTTCTTGCGCGGACAGTCGGAGGCGCCCCCGAGGTGCGGGTTCCGCTCGAGCTCACCGAGGACAAGCGCGAGTGTGTCGGGCCGGTCGAAGAGGATGTCCGCATCCATGACGCAGATGTAGCGCGCCTCGCGCGCCGAGAACTCGTGGACGAACTTGTTCCACGCGCTGTTCCTTCCCGCCTCGGGAATGACCGCCACCCTCGCCCACAGAGCGGGCCGGAGGGGATGCTCCCGCTCCATGCGGGCGATCGCCTCCGCCGCGGCCGCGACCGTGCCGTCCGTGCATCCGTTGGCGAGGCAGACCACCTCACAGCCCTCGCCCATTCCGGCAAGGACCGCGAAGACCGATTGCCCAAAGAGCGAGTCCATCATAGGCCCGATGGACGACTCCTCGTTCCACGCCATGATGCCGATGGAGAGGGCAATCGGCAAATCGTTCTTGGGAATGGTCATAGGGCTCTAGTGTATCCGCCATCATACTGCCTCATGGCCCTCCCGCCGACCAGAGGGTCAGCACCCCCATTATGGTCGGTATCCACCCCATTTCCATGGTGCCACGACTGCGCTAGACTTGCGCCATGGAAGAGCCGCGCGTCAGCATTGTCCTACGCTCGTACAACGAGGCGTGGGCCCTGCGCTCAACCCTGGACGCCCTGCACGGTCAATCCCATCGGAACTGGGAGCTGATCGCATTCGACTCGGGCTCAAGCGACGGATCCGTGGAGCTGATCCGCCAGGCCAAGCCCGCCCATTTCGTCCAGATGCAGCCGCAGGAGTACCGGCCCGGCCGGGTCCTGAACCAAGGCATGAGTCTCGCCCGGAGCGACCGGGTGATTTTCCTCAACGCCGACGCCACTCCGCAGGGCTCGGACTGGCTTGGGCCGCTGGTCGTCACGGAAGACGACGTTAAGCCCATGCTGGAGCAGGAACTGCTCGCCGAGCCATTCCAGGGCGGCTTCCAGGCCCAGGTCGTACAAAATGGGCGGGCACAACTGATAAGTGAGCGAGTAAATGGAGGCCAAAGCCTGCCCGATAAGCTCTCGGGCCTGCTCCAACTCCCGCTCGCCGCGGCCGCTTCTTATTTCGGAGCAGTTCCCCAACTTGAGTCGGGCCAACGCCAGATTTTGACTGATGCTGTCGTGCAGGTCCATCGCAACCGCTCGGCGCGCCTTCTCCTCGGTCAACGACAAC
>CAYNLL010000373.1:0-3659 GCA_964398015.1 uncultured Opitutaceae bacterium
TGGACGACGGGTGCCGACTTGAGCCTCGCCACGATGGGTCCGACCTTGGACTCGCTGTAGATCAGGCTGAGGTAGGACCCGGCCGCCGCGTAGTCGTGCTTCTCCACGTCGGGAAGCCAGACGATCCCCTTTGAGTTCGATGCCGGCATGGTGTGCGTCTTGGGCAGTGTCAACCGGTGCGCGTGCGTGCCCTGCGGCGTTACGCGGACCGTGCCGTGGCTCCCGAGGGCGCCGCCGCCCTGGGGTCCTTCGGGCAGGTGCAGTCGGTGGCCAGATCAAACAGGCCCTCCGTCTGAGCCATGTCCATCTGCGAGAAGAGCGACCTTCGGCTCGGCCGCGACACGCCGGTGAACTTCCCGAACGGGCAGCACGCCGTGTACTGAAACTTGGGGCAGGCGCAGCACAGCGAGTCCAGGATCGCGACGAGGGTTGGGGAGATTTTCTCGGAATTCATTCCCAGGGGTAGAGTCAGCGAAAAAATGACGACGCGCGCGCGAAATACGAGGCCCATCTTCGAATTTCAGCGCGAATCCGTCCCGTCCGGCTCCGAACAAGCAATAAGATGTTATTTCTTGCTTATGAATCCCTTGCGATGCCTCGCGTTCTCGAGGGACCGAGCCTCACGCGCCGCCCCGGCGCCAATGGGGTTCATCCGGCGCGAAGGCGGCGCCGCAGGCGCGCGCGAGGGGGGGAGGAGAGGGCGCCGCTTTCGACTTGGATTTGGGGGCGGAATCGGTTCTGGCCAGCCTCCATCGCGCCGGGCAACCCTTGGCGATGATCACGACGCTGCGCCTTTTGCGAATGACTCTGGTTCCGGCCGTTTGCCTGGCCGCCTCTTCGGCATTTTCCCAGACGGTGACGCCGACGCCGACCCCCACGCCCACCCCGGCCGAGGACTACGTGAGGGCCCACTACACGAAGTACGAGTTCAGGATCCCGATGCGCGACGGGGTGCGCCTTTTCACCTCGGTCTACGCTCCGAAGGATGGCGGCCTGCCGTGGCCCTTCCTGATCACGCGGACGCCGTACAGCGTGGCCCCCTACGGCGTCGACCGCTTCAAGGAGAAGCTCGGCCCGTCCGACGAGTTCGAGAAGGCCGGCTACATCTTCGTCTACCAGGACGTGCGCGGCCGCTTCATGAGCGAGGGCGCGTTCGTTGAGATGCGCCCGCACATCGACGCGAAGTCCGGGCCGAAGGACGTCGATGACAGCACCGACCTCTACGACACGCTGGAGTACCTGCTCAGGCACGTGCCCAACAACAACGGCAAGGCGGGCATCGTGGGCATCTCGTACCCCGGCTTCTACACGGCCGCGAGCATGATCGACTCCCACCCTGCGCTCAAGGCCGCGTCCCCGCAGGCCCCGATGACCGACCTCTTCATCACCGACGACGACTATCACGGCGGGGCCTTCATGCTGGCCGCGACCTTCGGGTTCTACGTGAGCTTCAAGCCCCAGGCGGAGCCCTGGCTCCCGCCCAAGGTGACGGTGCCCTTCGACTTCGGGACGCCAGACATCTACGACTTCTACCTGAGGATGGGCCCGCTGGCGAACGCCGATGCGCGCTACCTCAAGGGCTCGAACCCGCTCTGGAACGACGCGGTGCAGCACGACACCTACGACGCCTACTGGAAGGCGCGCGCGCTGGCGCCGCACCTGAAGAACATCCGCTGCGCCGTGCTCACGGTCGGCGGCTGGTTCGACGCCGAGGACCTCGCCGGACCCTTCCGCACGTACCGCGCGGTCGGCGACAACAACCCGGGGACGCCCAACAAGATCGTCGAGGGCCCGTGGGTGCACGGGGGATGGGCGCGAAGCGACGGCGACCACCTGGGCGACGTCTCATTCGACGCCAAGACCGCGGAGTATTTCCGCGCGAAGATCCAGTTTCCCTTCTTCGAGCACTATCTCAAGGGGAAGGGGGACGACGTGCCCAACGCGTCCGTCTTCGAGACCGGCACGAACGTCTGGCGCGCCTACAGCGCGTGGCCGCCCGCGGCCGCTGCGCCCCGCCTGCTCTACTTGCGCTCCGGCGGCAGGCTGAGCTTCGACCCCCCGCAGCAGGACGAGGGGATGGACGAGTACGTGAGCGACCCCGCCCGGCCGGTGCCGTTCGTGGAGTACACGACCGACACGGTCCCGCAGCGCTACATGGTCGACGACCAGCGCTTCGCCGGGCGGCGGCCCGACGTGCTGGTGTACGAGACCGAGCCGCTGGAGGACGACGTGACGGTCGCCGGGCCGATCTCCCCGCGGCTCTTCGTGTCGACGAGCGGGACTGACTCGGACTTCGTCGTGAAGCTGATCGACGTGTACCCGAGCGACTACCCGAACCCCGCCCCCCCCTCAGACGGCAAGCGCATCCTCGGGGCGGCGCCGGTGCTCATGGGGGGCTACGAGCAGCTCCTGCGCGGCGAGCCGATGCGCGCGAAGTTCCGCCGCGGCTGGGAGAGCCCCGAGGCGATGACGCCCGGAGCGGTGGAGAAGCTCGAGTTCGTGATGCCCGACATCGACCACACGTTCCGGCGGGGTCACAGGATCATGGTCCAGGTGCAGAGCTCCTGGTTCCCGCTCGTGGACCGCAATCCCCAGACGTTCACGGACATCCCGACCGCCAAGCCGGAGGACTTCAGGAAGGCGACCGAGCGGGTCTTCCATTCCAAGGAATCCCCGTCGGCGGTCGGGCTGCTCGTCCTTCCGCAGCCGTAGGCCTAGCGCACGCGCACGCTCGCAACTGCGGAAAGGCCGGGCCGCAGGCGTTCGCCCGCCACCGCGACGCTGGCCGCGTCGAGGACGATCTTCACCGGGACGCGCTGCACGACCTTGGTGAAGTTGCCCGTCGCGTTGTCGGGAGGCAGCAGCGCGAACTGCGCCCCGCTCGCCGGCGAGATGCTGTCGACGGTGCCATGAAGCTCGACACCGGGCAGCGCGTCGACCGTCACGTCGACCGCGAGCCCGGCGTGCATCCGGGCGAGCTGCGTCTCCTTGAAGTTGGCGACGAGCCACGTCTCCGGCTCGACGAGCGCGAAGAGGACCTGCCCCGCCTGCACCCGGTTGCCCGCCTCGACGTTCTTGTTGCCGATCCGCCCCGCGGCGGGGGCGGTGACGGTCGCATACGACAGCTTGCGCCGCGCGTCGGTGGCCGACGCCTTGAAGGCGAGCGAGGACGCCCGGGCCGAGAGCGCCTCGGCCTTTGAGGATTCCATCGAGGCCTGCGCCTCGGTGACCGAAGCGTCCGCGACGCGGACGTTCGCCTGCGCGGCGGCGAGCGAGGCCTGCGCCCCGTTGTAGGCGCTCTCGGCGGCGTCGAGGTCCGCCTGGGTGACGGCCCCGCCGTCATGGAAGAGCTGGCGGGCGCGGCCGCGGTTGAGCTCGGCGAGGTCCCTCTGGACCCTCGCCTGCGTCACCTGGGCCTGCGCGGACGCCGAGCGGGCCTGCGCCCCGAGGAGCTGCGCCTGCGACTCGTCGGCCGCCGCCGCCGCCCGGGCCTCCTCGGCCTGGGCCTGGGCGAAGCCGGCCTCCTCCTTCTCCACGAGGAGCTCGAACTCAAGGGGGTCGAGGCGCAGCAGCACCTCCCCCTTCGCCACGCTTTGGTTGTCGCGCACGAGCACGTCCATGGCCGTTCCGTCGATCTGGGAGCTGACCTGGTGGACGTG
>CAYNLL010000374.1:0-293 GCA_964398015.1 uncultured Opitutaceae bacterium
GGCCTCTTCCTGCTGCTGCGGGGGCTGGACCTCTGGATCGTCGCGCCTGCCGGGGGTTCCTCGGGCGGCGTGCAGCAGCACGCGCGCGCGGGCATCCTCGCCGTCGTGCTTTCGGCGCTCCTCGTCGTCGCCACCGAGCCCTTCCTTCTCAAGGCCGCACCGCCGTCGGAATACGGCGTCCACCTTGTGCTCCCCATGCTTGCGGCCTCCTCAACCCAGTCGGCCCCCGTATCAACCTCAAGACCCTCACCTATGGAAACCTCAACGCTCGTATCAATCGGTATATTCGCTGT
>CAYNLL010000374.1:303-3656 GCA_964398015.1 uncultured Opitutaceae bacterium
GGCCCAGAGCGCGCCGCCGCTCCTCAAGCTCCGCCTCATGGAGAACGAGGAAAACCTCTTCGACAGCGGTCTCTACGTCGGAATGATGGGCACCGCCGCCGCCCTCGTGCTGCAGGTCCTGGGCGTCATCGAGCCCAACCTCCTGGCCGCCTACTCTTCGAATCTGTTCGGGATCATCTGCGTGGCGCTCGTGAAGATCCGCCACGTTCGCGGCTTCAAGCGTCGCCTGATCCTTGAAGCCCAGGGCGTGCCCCCCGCCCCGGCCGCGCTATGAACCGGACGCTGCTCCTCTTCATCGTCGACTTCCTGTTCCTCAACCTCATCGCCCTGACGCGATGGGAGAGGTCCGAGCCCGCCCGCCCGCGCCAGCCGCCGGTGAACGAGATCTCGGCCAACACCGTCTCCCCGGACCAGGACCTGGTCGCGGCAATGAGGCAGTCGCTCGCCGACGAGCAGCTGTCCCGCCAGGCCCTCGAGCAGAAGCTCGCAGCGTCCGACACGATGCTCTCGGCGCGGGAGCGCTCGCTCGGGCAGGTCCAGGCCGACAGCCTCAAGCTCACTGCGCAGCTGGTCGACACGCAGAAGGCTCAGGCCGACCTGAACCTGAGGTACCAGCAGCAGGTCCAGGAGGCCACCCTCACCAAGAGCCAGCTCGCGCAGCTGCAGCGCGAGCTCGAGGACAAGAACACGGAGGCGGAGCGCGAGAAGCAGGCGTTGGGAGCGCTCGAGAAGCAGAAGGCGGACGCCCTGAAGCAGGTAGAGGGCCTCACGGTGGCTGTGGCCGTCGGCGATCACGAGAGGCAGCAGCTGGCGGCGAGGGCCGCCGAGCTCGAGGCGCAGGTGCAGAGCGAGCGCGCCGAGCGCGCAAAGATGGAGCAGAATGCGACACAGCTCGCGCAGGGCGTGGGCGAGCTCGCGCAGAGCTCCGGCGAGCTCACGAAGGAAATCCGCGAGAATCAGCCGATCAGCGCGAACGTCCTCTTCAACGACTTCCTTGCAAACCGCGTCGCGGCGTCCTTCACGGCCCTGCGGAAGGGGCTTTTTGGATACACGAGCAAGGACAAGGAGGCCAAGACCGTGTTCACGACCGACGGCAAGCAGGTGTACGCCCTGCTCGAGGTCGACGACACGCCGTTCTCCTTCGGCGAGGTCGGGGCGGACTGGCAGAAGATCACAGTCGAGTTCGAGCGCCCCCCGGACTACCGCTCCGCCGGTTCAAAGATCGAGTTTCTGGAGGCGGACCCGCGTGTGGTGGTGGTGCCGGTCGACACGGCGCAGGTCGCCGCCCTCGGCGCGAAGGTCTACCCGCTGGCGGCGGACCCCTACAAGTTCACCGAGGCCGTGCTCATCAGCGGGGGAGGACAGGGCTACGGCGAGCTCGGCTTCAAGGTGGATGCCGAGCACAGGGGCTACGTGCGCGTCGACAACCGGCTCTTCAAGCGGCTTTTCGGCGACTTCGCGCCCTCGAGGGGCGACCTGGTCTTCAGCAAGAGGGGCGAGCTCCTCGGGATCATGGTCAACCGCGACTACTGCGTGCTCCTGGGAGACTTCGCGCCGACGGCGACGATAGAGGCAGGCGACGAGCCCCCGTCGGAGAAGACGGGCGCACTCATTGACGCGCTCTCGTCGCGCGTCCTGCAGATGCCGATCGAGCTTCAGTAGGGCGCCGGGTGACCGCCGTGGCCGTCCCGGGCCCTGGCGTAGAGGCAGCTCCTGAGGAGGCCTCCCTGGAGCTCCACGCAGGCGCTGGGCATCCAGCCTGCCTGAACCAGGAGGGTCTCCGAGGGGGGCAGGACCCGGGCCTCTATCCCCGCCTCCCACCTGAAGAATGCGTAGAGCAGCGTGAGCCAGGCGCGGGCCCTCAGTCGGGCGAACCCCGCGGGCGGCAGCGCAAAGTCCGCGTACAGCCAGAGGGCGCCGGGCCGCAGCGCATGCCCGACGCGCGAGACCAGCGCGGCCGCGTCGCCGGCGCCAAAGCAGTCCAGGACGAACAGGGTCGCCACGGCGTCGAAGCGGCCCTCTTCCGGCGAGAATGAGCGCAGGTCGGCGCAGGCGAATGAGACGCGCCCGGCCGCCCCGCAGGCCTCCAGCCTGCGCGTGGCGCGCGCGATCATCCCGGGGCTCGAGTCGACGCACAGGATCCTTGCCGCCGGGGCGAGCGCCGCGAGCCGCTCGGCGCACCGCCCGTCGCCCTCGCCGAGGAGCAGGATCTCGCGGCATCCCGCCAGCCTCCCCAGGAAGGCGAACCGCGCGCGCTCGAGGTCGCGGCCGAAGGCGAGGAACTCGAGGGCGCGGTACCACCGCGCGAGCCGGTCGAACCCGCCGGTGCTCACGGTCGGATCCCCAGCAGCAGGGCGACTGCCGGGGTCATCAGGGCCACGTCGGCCAGGACACGCGCGAGCATGCGCCCCATGCGCGCCTCCGCAAGGTCGACGCACCCGAGGAGGGCGCCGCTCGCGCAGCCGCAGGCCGCGGCCGGACCGGCCCCGTGGCCGGCGACGAGCCAGGCCGATGCGCACAGGAGCGAGACGGCCCACGGGAGGATCCTGAGGGCGCCGTGCGTGCCCAACTGCAGGGCGAGCGAGGTCTGGCCGTGGCTGCGGTCGACCTCGCTCTCCCACCTGGAGATGAGGGCGCAGTTGCAGAAGCAGAGCGCCGTGAACAGGCCCAGCGGCACGGCCAGGCGCGGGAGCCGGGCGCCCGCCCGGCTGGCGATGAAAACCGCCGCGCCCGCGCCGAGCAGGAGGGCGACGCAGACCTCCTTGGGCGCCCGCCAGCGGCTGTTGCGGTGGACGAGCTGGTGCGAGAGGAGGTAGGCCACGACGGGGACGAGGACCAGGACTCCGGCCCGCAGGCCCTCGGGCGGGAGCCCCCGCAGCGCGAGGGAGAGGTCGAGCCCGAGGACGGCGACCCAGGCCGCGGCGATCGGCCAGCGCCAGCGCTGGTGGAAGAGATGGCGGTGGGTGCGGATGTTCTCGGGAGTGAGCCTCCAGCCCTCGATCCACCGGTCCGCGGCATAGGCGAGCCAAACGGAGCACCCCAGGACGGCGAACTCCGCCGACCCCAGATCGACCGGAACGGACCGGGCGAGGAGGCCCTGCCAGAGGACGGCCACCACCGGGGCATCAAGGGAGAGCACGGTGGGCCAGAGCCACCACCTGGGACTTTCTTCGACGCTGGGTTGCACGGAGAAGCCGTACCATCTCTACTCCTTCGCAAAGCACAACCCCAGGACGACCGAACCCTCCCGATGCCGCCGAACATCCTTTGGATCGTGACCACCCAGTGGCGGGCGCAGGCCTGCGGCTACATCGGGGACCCGAATGCGCGGACGCCGTTTCTGGACGCCCTGG
>CAYNLL010000375.1:0-3632 GCA_964398015.1 uncultured Opitutaceae bacterium
GCTTAGGATCCACGCCGAACCCGTCAGGTGGCCCGGCATGCAGGAGCGCAGCAGGCAGTCGCCGTGGCCCTCGATGAGCGCGACCGTCTCTGCGACCGCGAGGGCCTCCTCCCCCGCGAGCGCGAGGCGGGCGTGGGCAGCAAGAAGCGCGAGGACGCCCGAGCGGTGCATCGCCCTCAGAATCCCCTCTTCCAGAGCGCATCCGCCCTGAAGGCGCTGGGGAGGGCGAGCAGCGGCCAGATCTCCCCCACTTCCGCCGCGACCGAGATGACCGCCTTGAACCCCTCGGACTTGAAGCGCTCCCGCGTCATGCGCTCGAAGAAACGCAGGAGGTCGTCGTAGTAGCCGCCCTGGTTGTAAACGCAGACCTGCTTGTCGAGCCTGTTGATGCACCGGAGCGTCATGATCTCCGCCAGCTCCTCGAGGGTCCCGATGCCACCGGGCAGCGCGAGAAACGCGTCCGCCTTCTCCTCCATGATCCGCTTGCGCTCGCGCATGGAGCCGACCGTGACCAGCTCGTCGGCCTCGGTGTACGCGAGCTCCCTCTCGACCATGAACTCCGGGATAACGCCCACCACGTGGCCCCCGGCGCCCTTCACGGCGCGCGCGACCGAGCCCATCACCCCGGCGGCGCCGCCGCCGTAGACGAGACCCCAACCGTTCTCCACCATCGAGCGGCCGACCTCCTCGGCGGCGAGGTAATATTTCGGGTCGAGCTTCGTGGAGGAGCCGCAGTAGACGCAGAGGAGCTTTGCCATGGGAGGTGTTCCCGCCACGATGGGGCCCTTCGGTTGAAACTGAACAAAAATTGTTGAGCCCTCCCCGCAGCTACCGGGGGCGCCTCGCCCCCTCCCCGACCGGCTTTCTCCACCTGGGGCACGCCCGCACCTTCTGGATCGCCGCCGAGCGCGCCCGCCAGGCCGGCGGCGCCCTCGTGCTGCGCAACGACGACCTGGACGCGGCGCGCTTCAGGCTCGATTTCGCGCGGGCGATGCTGGAGGACCTGCGCTGGATGGGGTTGCGGTGGGACGAGGGCCCCGACATCGGCGGCCCCCATGAGCCGTACAGCCAGAGCGAACGCCGGCCCGTATACCGGGCCGCCCTGGAGCGCCTTCACGCGGCGGGGCTCATCTACCCCTGCGCGAGGTCGCGGCGCGACGTGATCGAGGCCGCGGGGGCCCCCCACGAGGGGGGGGCCGACGACGAGCCGGTGTATCCCGCCTCGTTCCGGCCGGACCCCGCGGCGGCGCTTCCCCCCCTGGGCGGGGAGATCGGCGTCAACTGGCGCCTGCGGGTGCCCGACGGCGAGGAGATCGCGTTTGTCGACACCCGCCTCGGGCCGCAGCGCGCCGTCGCGGGCCGGGACTTCGGAGATTTCCCGGTCTGGCGCAAGGACGACTGCCCGAGCTACCAGCTGGCCTGCGCGGTGGACGATGCGTCCATGGGGATCACCGAGGTGGTCCGCGGCGCGGACCTGGTGCGCTCGACGTTCCGCCAGCTGCTGGTCCTGAGGGCCCTGGGCCTCGCGGCGCCCGCCTACCACCACTGCCCGCTCATGACCGACGCGGGCGGCGTGCGCCTGGCGAAGCGCCACGACGCGCTCAGCCTGCGCGAGCTCCGCCGCAGGGGGGAGGCCCCCGAGGCGATCCGCGAGCCCTGGGCGGCGTTGGGCGCCCCGCCGTGAGGGCCCGCGCGTGCAGCAGAGGCTTGCCGAATCCGCCCAAAGTGCATTCTTTTGGGCGCCGGAATCGGGAGCGGCGCCCTGAATCGGGGCCCGCGCCGGCCCTCCCCATGAAACGACTCCTCGCGCTCATCGGCCTCGCGCTCATCCCTGCCCTCGCGTCGGCCGACACGGTCGACCTGGGGCCCAACGGATCCCTCGAGATCGCCGTCCCCAAGGGCTGGAAGCTCACCTCCACCAAGGCCCAGGACACGGGCTACGCGCTCATGCTGGTGCCGCCCGCGGGGGTGAACGCACAGGGGCTGCTGAACGTCGTCTTCGTCCCCAAGGAGGAGCACACCTCCAAGGAGGACGTCAACGAGAAGGTTCTCGCCGCGTGCGACCAGTTCGTGGACCAGTCCGTCGAGAAAAAGAAGGTGCTGCGCGAGTTGAGTCTCTCCGGGGGCGCCTATGGCGCCTACTGCGTCTTCACGGACGCGTCGCTTGTCGGGCAGCCCCCGGCGAAGGACAACTTCAAGGTAGTCGCCATTGGCATGATCCGCTTCAACGACGCCGTCTCGGCGAGCGCCAGCCTGCTCTGCGACGACGAAAAGGGGGAGGATTTCGCTGCGTTGCTGGCGGCCGTCACGAGTGCGAAGGTGACGTCCAAGTGAGCGGCCGCGACGCCCCCATCCCACCCTGCAGGCGCCGCCCGGCATGAGCGAGTCGGCCGCAGGTAAGGGGCGCCAGGAGCCGGGGGTGCGGATCGGCGTGATCAACGTTTCAGACCGGGCGAGCGCGGGGGTCTACGAGGACACGCCGGGCAAGGCGTGCGTCGCCCTGCTGCTCGAATGGCTCACCACGCCGTTCGACGTCGACTACAGGGTCGTCCCCGACGAGCGCGCGCAGATCGAGGCGGAGCTCAAGCGGATGGCGGATGAGGGCCGCTGCTGCCTCATTGTCACCACGGGGGGAACGGGGCCCTCTCCGCGGGATGTCACCCCCGAGGCGACCGCAGCCGTGTGCGACAGGCTGCTCCCCGGCTTCGGCGAACTCATGCGTTCGGCGTCCCTCGCCTACGTGCCGACGGCGATCCTCTCCCGGCAGACCGCGGGCATCCGCGGCCGCACGCTGATCGTGAACCTGCCGGGCCGCCCGAAGGCGATCCGCGAGAACCTCCAGGCGGTCTTCCCCGCCATCCCCTACTGCGTGGATCTCATCGGGGGGCCGCGCCTCGAGACCAACGCGTCCGTGATGAAGGTCTTCCGTCCGGGACCGTGAGAGTTGCGCAGGGCGGGAAGGGCGGCTACCCTTGGGCACCATGACAAAGATAAAGCTATCCTCACCCGACCTCACCCAGTTTCCGCCGCGAAGCCCGCGCGTCACGCTGGGCGGCTACGTCCACCTGCCGCGCCTGATCGACAAGGCGCGCGCGACCCTCGCCGGCAAGAACGGCGAGTACAGCTACAACTGCGCGCTCGACGGGCACTTCTTCGCGTTCACGGGCATTGCGCCCAAGGCGATGCTGGCCGAGGTGAAGCGGGCGCGCAACGACTCCGAGGTGCTCGTCTGGGTGCGCAAGAAAGCCAAGCGGCTTCCGTCGGAGGTCGCGGCCTGGTCCGCATGGATGACGGCGCGCGCGCCCGGCGGCACGAAGGGGCACGAATGGTTCGGCGAATCCATCAAGGCGGCGGCGCGTGAGCGCGACGACATCTGCGGTTTCTTCGACCTCCTGGACATGGACGACTACGCGAGCTTCGGCGGGAAGCCCTGAGGGCGCACTCCGGCTAGAGCTCCGTGTACTTTGAGGAGCGCCCCTTCGCCTTCTCGACGGGGTATTTGACGGCGTTGGAGAGGATCTTCGCCTCGATCGACGCCGCCACGTCGAGCCCCGTCGCGTTTGCGAACTCCAGGGCGTAGATCACGACGTCGGCGAGCTCCTCCGCGATCTTCGCCCGCTTCACGGGGTCCC